>JBFMDH010000010.1:0-97729 GCA_040754075.1 Acidobacteriota bacterium | reverse complement strand
CGGTCAAATCTTTCCAGGTGCCGGAAACGCCGGGCACTTCGGCTTGTCCGCCAAGTTTACCTTCGGTGCCGACTTCGCGGGCGACGCGGGTGACTTCGGCGGCAAACGAGTTCAACTGGTCAACCATGGTGTTAATCGTGTTTTTGAGTTCGAGTATTTCACCTTTGACATCGACGGTGATTTTCTTTGATAAGTCACCATTGGCGATGGCAGTTGATACTTGAGCAATGTTGCGTACCTGACCGGTCAGGTTTGCCGCCATAAAGTTGACGTTATCGGTCAAATCTTTCCAGGTTCCCGATACCCCCGGCACGACTGCTTGCCCGCCGAGCTTGCCCTCGGTGCCGACCTCGCGGGCTACACGCGAGACTTCACCGGCGAAGGAATTCAATTGATCGACCATCGTATTTATCGTGTCTTTCAGTTGCAGAATTTCACCGCGCACATCAACAGTGATTTTTTTCGAGAGGTCACCGTTTGCCACTGCCGTCGTCACTTCGGCAATGTTACGAACCTGCGCGGTTAAATTATTCGCCATCGAGTTGACGTTATCGGTGAGGTCTTTCCACGTACCGGCAACCCCTTTGACTTCGGCTTGTCCGCCAAGCTTGCCCTCGGTGCCGACCTCGCGCGCCACACGCGAGACTTCACCGGCGAAGGAATTCAATTGATCAACCATCGTGTTAATCGTGTCTTTCAGTTGCAGAATTTCGCCCTTCACATCGACGGTGATTTTCTTTGAGAGGTCGCCTTTTGCAATTGCGGTTGCAACCTGTGCAATGTTACGCACCTGCGCGGTGAGGTTCGATGCCATAAAGTTGACGTTGTCGGTTAAATCTTTCCACGTACCGGCAACCCCTTTGACTTCGGCTTGTCCGCCAAGTTTACCTTCGGTGCCGACCTCGCGGGCGACGCGGGTGACTTCGGCGGCAAACGAGTTCAACTGGTCAACCATCGTGTTGATGGTGTTTTTGAGTTCGAGTATTTCGCCTTTGACTTCGACGGTGATTTTCTTTGAGAGGTCACCACTGGCGATAGCGGTAGCGACCTGCGCGATGTTGCGGACTTGAGCTGTCAGGTTGGACGCCATGAAGTTGACGTTGTCCGTGAGGTCTTTCCACACGCCCGCGACACCGGGAACGACTGCCTGCCCGCCGAGTTTACCGTCAGTGCCGACCTCACGAGCAACGCGCGTCACCTCAGATGAAAACGAGCGCAACTGATCGACCATCGTATTTATCGTGTCTTTCAGTTGTAGAATTTCGCCGCGCACATCAACGGTGATTTTTTTCGAGAGGTCGCCGTTTGCTACCGCGATGGTTACGTCTGCGATGTTGCGCACCTGCGCGGTTAAGTTGTTCGCCATCGAGTTGACACTATCGGTCAAATCTTTCCAGGTGCCGGATAAGCCTTTTACTTGCGCTTGACCGCCGAGTTTACCTTCGGTGCCGACTTCGCGTGCCACGCGCGTCACTTCCGCAGAAAATGAACCGAGTTGTTCAACCATCGAGTTGACGATTTTACTGGTTCGCAAAAATTCGCCTTGCAAAGTTCTGCCATCGAACTCGACGGTCATACTTTGCGAAAGGTCGCCTTTGGCAACTGCGCCGATGACGCGGGTCATTTCACTGGTCGGGCGCACCAGGTCATCAATCAATCCATTGATTGAATCGAGCATTCCAGTCCACGACCCGCCAACCAGTTTGAAGCGGGCGCGTTGGGTGATTTTTCCTTCTTTGCCGACGACACGACCAACACGTTCCAATTCCGCAGCGACCACTTCATTCATCTCAACCACTTCATTGAAGGTGTCAGCTATTTTGCCATTGATGCCTGTCCAGGTGTCCGGTAGTCGAAAATTGAAATTGCCGCGCTTAATCGCTAACAACCCCTGTAGGATGAGCTTCAGTTCAGCGTTTTCATTTTCTGTAATATCCGGGGAACTAAAGAGGAGAGCTTCTTCAGCAGCGCGATTTTTTTCGCGAGATTTTGCCAGCGCTTTTCTGGGTTGCATTATTTTTCTGTTCCTCCAATCGACAAAGAAATTGAATCAGACATAAATCAATTTTTTTGTTTTTGTTCTAAATTAAGTCGATTTTTTCGTTTTTTTGCATTGAAGAAATACACAACTACCTTATAAGTCCGAAGTCTCAGTAGTGGGAGCAAATTTTGTTCCCTGAAATTAGCTGATAATGATAAGAACAAAATTTAAAAAGCTATTTGGTATGAAAGAGGGTTAGGATTTTTTGAACAGTCGATGAATATTTTGTGTCCAACCGGCAATGTCTTTAAAGGAATCTACCTGTTCGACTAAGCGCACAACGGCTTTTTGAGCCGTTGGTGAAAGGCGTTTGCGGGTGAGCATTTGAAACTTTTCCATTCTGCGTTCGAGCATTTCCGGTTCATAGCGTTCGCCAATGCTTCTGCGAAACGGCGCGCGAATCACCCGCCCGTCGCGCATCACCAGGCGCGTTTCCCACTCTTTGCCGGGAGCAACAGTTTCGTGACCGGCGCGCGCGGCTAAATTCAAAACCGCCTTATCTTTTAAACTCGCATCCACGAAATCATCAACCGAAGCCGAACCGCGATTGAGAAAAAGAGAAATCGAAAAATTCATGTTGAGTTGTGCGCCGACGATGGTTGGCGGTGGTTCAAAGTGCAAAATCTTTTGTACAAAAGATGAATCCGCAAGCCAGTCATTGACGATGATGAACTTTTCAATCTCAGCGGCTTGGATTTTTTCGCGTTGGTAAACCGGTGCAAGCGCGTCGATGAAAGGCGTGATGGAGGCTGAGCAGGAACTGAATTTCGGAACGACGAACATTGCGCCGTCAAATTTGGCGATGTCATTTTTCAACCCCTGGTAATCAACTTTGCGCCCCGTGCCGCGCAAATAACTTGGCATCATTCCCGCCGCCCCTTCAACAATGTGCGCGGGACCTTGCCAGCCTTTTTGCGCAATCAATGCGCATTCGATGCCGGTGCGGACGGCGCGCGCCACATGCAATTTTTTCTCTTCGGTCTGGTCGAAGTAATATTGAAAAAGTCCGCCACCGCTGGCGATGCCGAGCGTCAACGCCCATTCGGTTTTCTCTTTATCGAATTTTAAAAGCTTCGCAGTCGCTGCCGCAGCGCCGCCGGGTCCGACCACCGATGATGGCATAAAGCCGAGTCCCTGCAAGCGGTCTAACTTGGCGGCAAGCAAACCGTTCACGGTGTAGGCGATGGCTGTAGCTAAAATCAAATCACGACCGGAGGCGTGAGCAAATTCAGCGACCGTGAGCGGCGGCGCAACCGATACACAGGACGGTCGGTAATTGCTGCGAAAATCGCTATCGTCAATTTCATTGCCGTGAATTAAAAATGCATTGCAGGCGGCGGCGGTTTCCAGAGGCAATTTGACGTTGAATCCCCAGACTGTCGCTTCATGCGCGCCGCCGATTGCCAAAGGTCTTTCAAGATAGGTGCGGCTGTCTTTAAGCGTAGCGGTGTGCGCCATCACGCCGATACAATCCAGCAAACAGAGTTTCGCGCGTTTGATAATTTCGGGCGCGAGGTCTGCGTAGCGAATGTTATGTATGGCGTCAGCCCACACGCTGGCGACACTTTGCGAAGTTTCTTGCAGCGTTGCGACAATGACTTGTTGACTTGCGATTGATAAATCACCGGCAAACGACGAATGATTTAACATCATCGCGCTTAAAGCGCCGCCAGTCGTTTGCAACAAAGTGCGCCGCGAGATTTTCGATTCATTTGATTTTAGCTTATCGCTCATTATCGCACGAAAATTTTTCAGTAGATGTTTAACTTTTGATTTTGGGTTGCGATTAAAATTTTAAATCAGCAAATCCCGCTCGACCTCTAAACTTGCTGCATAAACTTTTCCGAAGCCGCTTTTGGGCTAAGCTTCGATGAAAATAATCGCTCAAGGTTTTATCACAATGCCCGGTTTCAGGCATACCCTGGTGGAATAATTTCTACGGAGAGGTTAAGAACCGTGGGCTTTCGCTTGACCTTCATAGGTGTCTATAATTCAAAAGCTGGCGATAAGTTTGGGCTTTGGTTAAACTGGCGCACGGGTTTATCGCGAGTTGCGCGTAACTTGAATCTATCATCACTTGTCCAAAGCCGCTCGATAATCAATTTGAGCGAAAGTTAATAAAGCCGTGAATCATAAAAATAAAAACGGAAATGCAATGAAACGTGATATTACTGCGTGGTGGTATCCGACCGATGTTCGTCACCGGGCTGATAAACCGGATGATGATGCGACGATTCCGATGCAGGCAATGCGCGGCGGCGCAAGAGGGAATCAACCTGCGCAACCCAACGCGCCACAGTATCCACAATATCCGCCACAGGCTTATCCGCAACAACCTTATGGCAATGCGCCAAACGCCGGTTATTACCCGCAACCGCATCCTCAGCCGCCGACCGGTCAACCGCCGCAGCAAAACCTGCCGCCACAACAACCTGTTACCGCAAACCCACAACCTCCGGTTCGTCGCGGAATTCCGTTCTGGCTGCTGCTGAGCGCCGGAGGCGTGCTGGGCATCATCCTGATTGCTGTGGCGCTTTTTCTCTTGCAGAAAAATCCCGGACTCACCTTGATTGTTCGCGGCGCGCCCGAAGGCAGCGATGTGTTTATCACCGATGCGAGAGGCGAGATTCGTCGCGGCGTGCCGGTCGAAGGCGATCAATACCTGGTCGCTTCATTGCAACCGGGACTGCATAAAGTTGTGGTTAAATGCGCCGGGTTTGGTGATTTTCAAACTTCTGTTGATGGCGCAGACGGACAGGTGATTCCTGTCAATGTAGTGATGAGCAAAGGCGAATGCACACTGCCGAAAGAAATCACTTTCAAAGGGCATCAAATGGTTCTGGTCTGTGCAGGGGAATTTACGATGGGCAGTGACACCGGCGAAAGCGATGAAAAACCTGCGCACCCAATCACTCTGCCGGATTATTACATCGATAAATTTGAAGTGAGCAACCAGAAGTACAAAGAATTTTGCGATGCGACGGGCAGCCCTACGCCAACGCCTTTTCAATTTTATAAAGATTTATTTGAGAAAAACCCGACCTTTCCGGTGATCGGAATTTCATGGATGGATGCGCGAAAATATACCGAGTGGCGCGGGATGCGACTCCCGACCGAAGAGGAATGGGAGAAGGCTGCATCCTGGGACCCGCAAAGCAAAACCAAAAGAATTTTCCCGTGGGGAAATGCCAGCGACCCAACACGCGGAAAATTTGCATCCAAATCGCTGGTTACGGTTGATAGTTTTTCAAATGGCATCAGCCCTTACGGAGCTTATAATATGGCAGGCAATGCGGCTGAATGGGTTGAAAGCAGCTATAAGCCCTACCCCGGCAGTCCTTCAGCTGAAGGGTTTGATGAGAGTAATAAGTTAGCGCGAGGCGGCAGTGTGGCAGACCCGATTGATAAAGCCCGTTCAACTTACCGGGCACCGCATCCGCCAAATGATATTCCGAATGAAGAGCGAAAATATTTCACCGCCTTAGGTTTTCGCTGTGCGGTTTCTGCAAACGACCCGGCGGTTCAAGAAGTGATTCGGTCAATGGGCGGAAAGTAAACGATGGCTGCTCTCTAAAAAATATGAGGGAGCAGTAATCAAAAATTTGCGTTACCTAACGCAGAGGAAATTCAGGAGTGTGTTCCATGAAGAAAAAAGCTCAAATTTATCTGTCGGTTTTGAGCGCAATCATTTTGGCTGCAATCCAGGTGCCGGTTGCCGGCGCGCAAGGGAAAGGTTCGGCAAATGTCTGGTCTGACCCTGTGGTTAAGGTTAAGCCGAAGGCGACTCCGAAACCTACTCCTAAACCGGGAAAGCCAAAACCCAGACCCCCACGCCCGAAAGTGCAGTTGAAACCTCTGCTCACCCTGGAATTCAAAATCGTCAAACGCGGTGAAGACGGCACCCCTCTAGAAGTCAATCCCTATTCAACTTTTTACACGGGTGATTGGATTCAGATAAAAGTTAAACCGAATCAGGAAGGCTATCTTTATATTCTGTCCAATAATGAAGGACTCGATCAGGAAATGATTTTCCCGGATTCGCGCATCAACAATGGACAGAATTTCGTGAAGAAAAATCAGGAATACACCATCCCGCTGTATTGTGATTCGCGGTTCAAATTTGATGATGGAACCTGTTGGTTGAAAGTGCAGGCACCGGCTGGTAAAGAGACCTTCTTCCTGGTTTTCAGCCGCGATGCGGTTTCGGAAATTCCCAAAATTGCTTCGGAAAATCGCGGACTGATTTCGCAAGCGGTCATTCAGCGAATGGTAATGGAATCGAAACAGAATCTCGGAGAAACCAGTCGTCCGGGCATTTCCAGACAGCAGGGCGGCGGCGCAGGCGGCTATGCCATCTGGGTGACCAATTACAACAAAGTCGATAATGACCAGATGATTGCTAAAATTTCTATTAATCACGAGGACAAGTAACCGAAAGGAGTACCTCAATGAAAAATCAATTTAAAACATCTATTCTTTTGCTGATAATCGCCGGACTCATCAGTCTTCCGGTTTTTGGACAAGGTGGGAAAAAATTTAAAGCCGATGGCGTAAACACTCGCGGCATTAAAATTCGTCAGGATGTCACGGATAATAAAGTTGATGGGCTGACCGTCAGTATTTACCAGGTTCAAAACGTAGCCGACCAAAACCCGCGTCTGGTTGACCCCAGAGATGTGTTTAAAGAAGGCGATAGAATCCGCATTTCTTTAACCAGCAATTTCGATGGGTTTGTTTATGTCGTCAATATCGACCCCAGCGGGAAAAAATATCTCTCCTATCCCAGTCAGGATGCGCAGAACAACTACAACGAAGTGAAAGCCGGACAACCGTTGTTTATTCCGCCGCAAAACACGCTGGATTTCGACAATGTGAAAGGCACGGAAGTTTTGCAGATCATCGTTTCCAAAGAGCGCATCGCTTATTACGAAGAAGGCTACAAAATGTGGAAAAGCGGCGAAATTCCCAACACCAAAGAAGCCGCCGCGAAAGAGTTAGCCGGTAATTTCAGTTCGCGAGGTGGCGTAGTTAAATCGGAAAATGTGTCGATTCCGCGTCCGTTGGGCGGTAAAATCCTGGCGCGAAAAATCGATCTCGCGCCCCCCGACAAAAATAATAAAGATGCGGTGGTCGCGATTCCGCAGGACACCAAAAACAATGGCAAAATGAACGACCAACCCGTTGCCTTTGAGATTCGTTTGCAACATAACTAGGTTGATGCAGGGCTAAGCTTGGTCTGCAAAAGAACAGGTTTAGCCCTTCCTGTTTTTAGACAAAAATCATGAGCACCCGGTTGATTAAAATTGATGGGTTGAAAACCGCGGCAGTGACTTTAATTTGCCTTCTGTCGATTGCAACCATCGTTTCCGGTCAATCGGCAACCGGACGCCCTGATAAAAAAAACCCGGTTAAACCCACGACGCCTGCTAAACGCACCAATGTTCCGGCACCAACGCAAACTCCGGAGAATAAGTCGGGCGGACAAACCACCGACCCCAGTTCGACAACCCAATCTGTAGAAGTAAAACCCATAAAAAAGGCTCCTGAAATCCGCCAGGAACAACGCCCTGTTGAACCGCGAACCGCGTTTATGAGCGCGGCGTTGAAACAGGCGCTGAATTCCGTTGGATTAATTCTGGTGCGCAATGCCGACGATGAGCGAGCCGTGCCGCGAGGCTCCGGGGTGATTATTTCTGCGAATGGACTGATCGCCACCAACTATCATGTGGTTCGCGAAGATAATCTCGACAGGGTTTTCGATGAAATCACCTTCAGTCTTCCGGAAGTTGGCATGCCGGCGACCGCTGAATCATCGAAACGATTTAAAGTTCAGGTTGTCCAAAAGAGCAAAGACTATGACCTGGCGCTGCTGAGAATCATTGCCGATGAAAAGGGAAAATCGATTGAAAAAAGTCAGACCTTTCAAACGATTGAGTTAGCCGATTCCAGCAAAGTCGAACTGATGGACAGCCTGGTGATTATCGGGTTTCCGGCAACCGGAGGCGTTACCGTTACCACCAATGCCGGAGTGGTTCAGGGAAAAGATATGGTGGAAAACTGGATTAAAACCGATGCGCGCTTACTGCACGGCAACAGCGGTGGCGCGGCAATCGATGAACGGGGTCGGTTAATCGGCATTCCGACAAAAGTTGAAGTAGATCGCACACTGCTTAGGAAAGCCGCAGAAAATAACCATACCAATGCCGTTTCAGATGTCTATGCGATTGGTTATCTGCGCCCTTCCAATTTAATCGCCAAGATGGTTGAAACCCTGCATTATCTCGAAGCGCGACCCGCTGATAACACGGCAACCGCTACCGGCAATCCGCCTCCTGTGCCTGCGCAGACTTTCAGTTTAAAAGGACTGATTAAATCCCTGACGGATGGGCAACCGATAGCCGGAGCGCGTGTCGGTTTGGTTTCGGTTGAAAGCGTCGAGGTGACGGCTGAGAGTTTACTCAGTTGGGGCAACACCAACGGCGAAGGGAAATTTGAATTAAACCGGCAGGTTCCCGCAGGCAAATATAAATTGCGCGTGAAAGCTGTGGGCTTTGACCTTTTAACCAAAGAGATAGAGGTTGGTGCAAATCAGCAATTAATCGTTATTGAACTGAATAAGTCTCAACAGAAGTAAAAGTGCTAAAATGGGTTTGAAAATCAATCGGAGAATGGTTACTGAAAATTTTTATGGCGCGCTTAACGGTTTTATCAGAAGGAACGGAGAAAAAAGCATTCGAGATTAATGGAATGGTCTCGATTGGTCGCGCCTTTGATAACACCATCTGCATTCCCGATAAAAAAGTTTCCCGCTATCAAGCCATCATCGAAAAACAAGCTGACGGTTATTACCTGTCGGATTTAGGCAGCGTCAACGGAACCTCTATCGGCGAAGAGAAAATCTCTGCAAAACGTAAACTGAAACACGGCGAAGTCATTGATATTGGCGGTGCCGGAAAAATTGAATTTTTCGCAGAACCCGCAAATCTTAACGCTGGCACTGATGCCTCGGTAGCTGAACCTCCCAAGCCGGAAATTGTTAATGGAAGCGAACCGCTTGAAACCACGATTCCAGCCAATGCCAATCAAGCAATCGGCGGCAATACCAAACCCAAAAAATCACCTGGACTGATGATTGCCTTTATTGCTATTCCGGTGCTGTTGTTTGCAACCATCGGCGTGTTGATCTTCGCAAATTCAGATAAAAAGATTGAGAATAAAAATCAGTTGCCCTTGATTGCCACTAATAACGATCCGACGACAAACAGCAACGATTCGCTTGAACCGGATACCATTGAACAATCGGGTAAAACCACAATTCCGACAATTCCCGATACGACTTTAAATACGGATGCCACGAGTGGTTCATCAATCAGTCTGGATGAAATCCGTTTGATGTGTGCACAACTGGCATTCAACATCACCGGAAAACGACCGGGCGCATTCGATAGAGATTTTCTAATTCTGGTTGACCGCTTCACACGCGACTATCTGGATGTGCGGGTGGATGAGCGCGTCTGTCGAAATATCGGGGTTGCCTGCAACGATAAAAATTTGCCGGTTCAACTCGGACTGGTGCTCGCCATGCAACGCAGCAAATTCAAATCCTTAAAAAATATCCAAAGCCCGGCGGCAAGTGACACAACTCCTGTGGGTTTTTTCCTGATGCCCAAAGCGATTGCCAAAGGTTACATCAGTTCAAAAGAGAATGAGGAGGCGCTCTTAAATCCTGACCGCGCCACCGAAATCGGCGTGGCGTATTTGAAAGAGGTCGTTGACAAATTTCGTTTCGGAAAGGAAGACTTTCCCTTCGCCATCGCTTATTTCGGTTCGGAAATCGGCAGCATCGGCGAAGGCACGGTAAAACTTGATGAAACGTTTGCCGATGAACGCGCCAGACAGAATTTCTGGAAAATTATGAAATCCCGGCAGGTGCCGCTCCCGGCGAATGCGATGGAAAATGTCGCGAGATTTTTTGCCGCGGGGATTGTCGGCGAAAATCCCAAACGCTTTAACCTGTCGAGAAATCCACTCAGCCAATTTTGATTAAACCGATGAATGGCATCTCACTGACAATTCATTATCCGAATGGTCGCACAGAGCAACTCCCGCTCAACAGTGAACGCCTGACCATCGGGCAAAACAATGCCGATTTGTTGATTGAAGATGCCGGTTTGACAAATCATCGCGCCAGCATTTACCGCGATGGCAGCCGCGTCTGGATTCTCGATGAAGACATCTACAGTTGCAGTTATGTCAACGGCGCGCCGGTTCCCAGAGAAGGTCGCATTTTAAATAGCGGCGACAAAATCACCATCGGCGATTACACAACCATCTGGGTAAACATCGCGCAGGCGGCAAAACAAAGAAGCAGTCAAAATCAGGATGGCAAGCGGTCAGCTTTTGCGTGGCTATCGGTAATTCCGATTCTCGTATTCATCGTATTAGCCGGTGTGATTGGTTCAAAATTGATTGGGAAGACGGATTCCGAAAATAGCAATCATCGCACCGACAATCCGAATATTTTTCAAGATGACAATAGCAATCGTTCATCTGACCTCACCGTAAATAAAAACAGCAAACCACCAACTGGCAACGATGTGAGTAATACTTCACCAACCGATGTTGTCATTCCACCACCAACCGATGATATTTCGACCAAGAACCTGCCGGTCAAACGTTATTTGCAACTGAGCGATAGTGAACGACTGACATTTGTCAAAGTCGAAGCCAAACGCATATCCGGGGTGATTGGCAATCGCCCATGCGAATTTACCGATGAAGTCATGTTGATGATTAAAAACTTTGTCGATGGTTATGCCAAACGCGCCGGTAACAGTTCAGCGAGGCTTTGGAGCGAGGACACCCAATCCATCTACAGTCGCGCCAGTAAATTCGCGCCGATGATTATTCGCGCCTTTAATAAAGAGAGTGTCAATCCGATTGTCGGACTTTATATACCGATGATTGAAACCGAGTACCGTAATAATTTGACCAGCCCAGCAAACTGCAAAGGCATGTTTCAATTTATGCCAAGCACCGCAGCCGCTTATGGGGTTCACGGCGAAGAAATCTGGGATGTAGAAAAGACCGCACCGGCGGCGGCGAAGTATATGAAAGACCGGCTCTCGGAATTTGGCGGTGATGCGACCGGGGTGGCGCTGGCGATTGCCGGTTACAACCGCAGCCCTGACAGCGTGCGTCGCGATTTGCACACCGTGTTTAATGCCAGCACCCCGGAAGAACGCGACCGAAGTTTCTGGACCTTGATTGCCAAACGCGAAATTCTCGACAAATGGTTCAAAGGTGAAAACAAAAACTATCCGCCGAAGTTTTATGCGGCGGCAATCGTCGGTGAAAATCCTAAAATTTTTAATATTCCTTTGAATAAGCCGCTTTCGACTTACACCGATTGAACCTCGAAAACGCCCGCCATGAACTTTGACGTGAAACTGACAATCTATGAAGGCAGTGGTCAGGTGAGAGAATTGCCTGTTGGTTCCAGCCGTTTCTCTATCGGGCGTGGCGCGGATAACGATTTACAGATTGATGATAAAGGTTTATCGCGGCGTCATCTGATTCTCGATATTTTCGATGATGTAGTTCAACTCACCGATTGCGGTTCGCAAAATGGCACGATGGTCAACCGCCAACCGGTTGGCGGTTCGGTTCGTCTCAAAGATGGCGATTCAATTTTAATTGGCTATGCCTGCGATATTCGCGTGCATATTCAAGCAAAAGCGCAAATCGCCGCAGGCGCGGCGAATCCGTTCAAACCAGAAGCGCAAGTTGGCGAATCGTCATTTCAACCATACACATCATCGGATAAAAAAAATGACGGCAATAAAGTTCCGATGATTGCCATTGCTTCAATCATTGGCATTGTCTTTATATCGGCAGTTTTGCTTCTCATCATCAATATTAATTCAGATGATAAACCGAAACCCCTCGTTAAAAATGAAGATATAACACTGCCCAACGACGCGAATTTTAATTCGCGAGATGTGGTAAATAATCCTCCGCCCGCAAACGACAATGAAAATCAATCGGTTGAGGTGCCGACCAATAATTCCAGTAGCAAAATGATTGAAACGCTCGGCGCGAAGATGTTGAGCCGCATCAGCAAAGATCATCAGCGATATATTTTCAGAGAGTCGGCGTTGCGCGACATTACCCAGACGATTGAACGATTGAAAAGTTCGAGCAGCACAGCTTCGGCAATTGCATCGGTCAGAAATCGAAAGGGGCGAATCCTTGAATCGTCAAAACGTTTGGGGCTTGCCGGAGGCTTCGGGGTTTATGCGGTGTTGGCAGAATCGGATGCTCGCGGAAATGATGCCGAACAGGAGATACTCGGAAATCTGGCGTTCGTTGCAACAACCTGTGGCGCAGGAACCATTGAAAATGCCTTGGTCGCGCTGGCAGCTTACAAGGAAGGCACGGGTTCGGTGAAATCGCATCCGTTGCTGGTCAGAATTCGCGGCAAGGTTGATCCGCAGACGCAGCGCAATGTCTGGTATTTGCGCGAGCACAATTTTATCAGCGAAGCGCAGTACAACTTCGTAGTGAAATTTATTGCGCTCGGCATCATTGCCGAAAATCCCGGATTTTTTGGAATCAACACCGAGCCGCTTGCGTTTTAAGCGGCTTTATTTCAAGCTTGGTGCGTTATTTCGCAGGCATTATCAAAAAAATGGCAGGAAAACGACATGAAAATCGTTCGCCCCACACTAATTCCATAGCAAAGAATCATCGCCATTATGAGCAGATATAGAAAAATCGTTTGGAATGAAGGGATGTTGCTGACCCCGCATCACTTTCAGCAATGGGATAACTATCACGAAGAGTTGCTCAATGCGAGAGTTATCTCACTGGTTCCGTATTACTGGGGAGTGCTCGATTTGCAGGTTAATCGTGAATCGGTTGCCAATGGCAATTTTGAACTGGTGCGTTGCCGCGCGGTGATGCCCGATGGCTTAATGTTGAATATCCCGAACACCGACCTTGCGCCCAATCCAAGACCCGTCGAGGGGTTTTTTGAACCGACCGCCGAAACTTTGGATGTCTATCTGGCGATCCCTGCCAAACGCACGGGGGTTGCAAACGTTAGCCCAGCTGGAGCCGATGCCAAAACTTTGGCGCGTTACCTGCAATATTCCGGCAATGTGGTTGATGAAACCACCGGCGAAAATGAACAACAACTGGCGTTTGCGCGCGGCAACTTGAAAATTTTATTTGGCAATGAAAACCGCGAAGGCTATAGCTGGATGAAGATTGCCAAACTCGAACGCACGGCGACCGGACAGGTGACGTTATCGGAAAAATATATTCCCCCGACTTTAAATATCGCTTCGACCAACTGGCTGGTCGATTTGCATCGCCAGATTATCGAAATTCTGGTGACCAAAAGCAGCACCCTTGGTGAACAGCGTCGGCAACGGGCGCAATCGGTTGCCGATTTTACGACTTCGGAAGTTGCCTCATTCTGGTTATTGCACACCGTCAACACGGCGATTCCCAATTTAATGCACCTGTTTAAAACCCGACCGACACACCCGGAAAAACTTTACAATGAACTCGCCACTCTTGCCGGGTCACTGATGACCTTTACCACAGACCGGCATCCGAAAGACATCGTGCCCTATGACCACGATGATTTGTATTTAACTTTCAGTTTGCTGGCGGCAGATATTCGCGACCTGCTTGAAACCGTGATTCCGACGCGCTGTGTGGCGATACCGCTCGAAAAAATTCGCGAAACGCTTTACGTCGGGCGCGTCGAAGATGACCGCTTATTAAAAGAAGCGGGATTCTTTCTCGGCGTCAAAGCGCAGGTGCCTGAAAGTCGCATCATTGAGCGAGTGCCGCGGGTTGCCAAAGTTTCAGCTCGCGATGTGATTGATGCGGTTGTCGGCGCGGCGCTTCCCGGCGTGGTATTAACCCACGCCTCGCCCCCGCCTGCGCCGATTCCGACGCGTGTGGGATTTCACTATTTTGGTCTCGATAGCATCGGGCCCTTCTGGGCGGACATCAGCGGTTCAAAGACCATTGCGATTTATGTCCCGGATGAATTTCCCGATGTAAAACTCGAACTCTATGCAGTAAAGCCGTAAAAGAAGGAGAACCTTATGTCAAAGGCGAATGATTTACTAAGAGCCGGAGAATTGCGCGCGGCAATTGATGAAGTGACCCGCGAAGTAAAAGCCAATCCGATGAACGCCGGCGCGCGAACCTTTTTATTTGAACTGCTCAGTTTTGCAGGTGAATTTGACCGCGCTGAAAAACAACTCGAAGCCATTGGGCATTCGGATGTCAAAACCGAACTCGGGACGATGGTCTATCGCAACAATTTGAAATCCGAACGCGAACGGCGAAAACTATTTCAAGAAGGTGTCAATCCTTCATTTTTAACCGAACCACCGGAATATATTGACTGGCACATTGCGGCAATCAATTACTGGCGGATTGGCAAGCTTGAGGAAGCGCGGGAACTCTTAGACCGCGCCGAAGAAGCGCGTCCGGCTTTTAAAGGCAATGCCGATGGCAGGGACTTCGCGGATTTTCGCGATTATGACGATTTTGTCGCGCCGGTTTTTGAATTGATTGTCAAAGACCAGTATGTGTGGCTGCCCATCGAGCAGGTACGCAGTATCGAAATCACCAAACCGAAACACCTGCGTGATTTGTTATGGACGGCGGTGCGTGTGGAATCGCTGGATGGAACCATTGGCGAGGTGTATATTCACTCGCTTTATTCAGGCTCAAGCGACCACGCGGAAGACCAGGTGAAACTGGGGCGCAAGACCGATTGGCAAGAGGTTGCCGGAGGGTTTTATAGAGCCTCGGGGTTAAGAACCTATCTTGTGGATGATGAAGATAAACCGCTTTTTGAATTTAATCTGATTGAATTCGACCACCCGGATAGCGAAACCCCGAACGGTGAAAGCGACAATTCACCGGAGACAAGTTCAACCGAACCAGAGGCTAATTAGTTCGTACATCGCCCTTGATTTTGTTTGGAGGAGAGGACTGCATGTCAGCAGATTTTTCATCACCATCGGTAATTGATTTGGAAACTTTGCTTGCGCCGATTTCAGATGACAACCCGTCGGGTGAAAATCAGCGGTATTCCGGTTTGTATGACGAAGTTCGCGAAGCCCGTCGTCAGGATGAAGAACTGGCGCAGGGCGATTGGAAGCGTGATTTAAAAGCCGCCGACTGGGATGAAGTTTTGCGCCTGAGTTCGGAAGCTTTGGCAGAGCGAACCAAAGACCTACAGGTTGCCGGATGGCTGGGCGAGGCAATTATCAAACAGCATGGATTCGTCGGGTTGCGCGATAGTTTGTATTTGCTGCGCCGGTTGCATGAAGATTTTTGGGAGACGGTTTTTCCCGAAGAGGATGAAGGCGATTTGGAAGCCCGCGCCAATGCCATGTCGTGGTATGACCGCCAGGCTGCGGTGGCGATAAAGGAAGTGGCGATCACCAATTCGTTCAAAGGCGTCTATTCCTATTTTCAATACGAAGACTCGAAAAAGTTTGATGTGCCGGACAATCTGGAGGCTCAGGAGTCTGATGTCATTGAACGCGCCAATCAGGCTAAAGTGCAAGCCGAAGCCGAAGGCAAAATCACTACCGAAGATTGGCGCAATGCCAAGAACGGGACGAATCGTGCCTTTTATGAAGAGACCGCAAAGGTGTTGAATGAATGCTGGCAGGAATTCAGTCAACTCGACTCGGTGATGGACGATAAATTCGGGCGGCAGACGCCGGGGCTTGGGGAGTTGAAAAAATCGCTGGAGGCGATTCGTTCTTTCGTTGATATTATCGTCAAAGAAAAGCGTATCCTTGAGCCTGACCCGTCGGATGAAACCGCAAGCGAAGAGAGCTACGAAGAAACTGAGGATGGCTCGGTTGTGGGGCGCGGTAAGATGTCGTCGGGAACCATCAGTTCCCGACAGGAAGCTCTGCGCAAATTGAATGAACTTGCCGAGTTTTTCCGTAAAACCGAACCGCACAGCCCGGTGTCGTATCTGGTTCAACGCGCTGTGAAATGGGGCAACATGCCGCTTGAGATGTGGCTTAAAGACGTGATAAAAGACGGAGGAACTTTGGATGCGATATTAGAAACTCTCGGACTTGGAGGCGGTTCAGGTGGCAGTTACCCAACCGAATCCCCTTCGAGTGAAAGTGAAAGCAGCGATTGGTAATCAAATTCCGGATAAAACGATTTATCCATAGTTTCAATGTTTCCTCACGTATATTGGTAATTTTGGTTTTACTCAATTCATCAAAGCTTGAGAGTTGAGCAATTTAATCTCGCAGTTAAGCGGTTCTCGCTTTTGCAAGGCATAGGCTTCAAGTTGTTTCCCTCTGTACTTTTTACCAGTTGAATATCCGTTGTCTCGTAAAAGCAAAGACCGTAAAAAAATATTTTATCGGGTTTGAGGGAGTTTGATTTTTCTTTTTGCGTTAAGAGGTGAGCAAGAAAAAAGGCAACTCGCTTAAACCAAAAGTTGATTATTAGAAAAGGAGTCCAAATTATGCCAAGAAAAGAGAGTGTTCAACAAAAATTGGCTCGTGTGCGCCCGCCGCGAGTTCATATTACCTATGAAGTTGAAACCGGCGGTGCGATAGAACTCAAGGAGTTGCCCTTTGTGGTCGGCGTATTGGGCGATTATTCGGGTAAACCTGAACAACCGCTGGGGCGGGTTCGGGATCGCAAATTTGTGGAAATCGACCGCGACAATTTCGACCAGGTATTGGCAGGGATGGCACCGAGATTGGTGCTTGGCGTTAAAAACCAACTTCAAGATGATGGCAGCAAGATGAGCGTCGAATTGAAGTTTAAAAAGATGGACGACTTTGAACCCGACAACCTGGTTCAACAGATTGAGCCGCTCAGAAAATTAGTCGAAGCCAGACAAAACCTTTCCGATTTGTTGTCCAAGATGGATGGCAATGACAAACTCAGCGATTTGTTGCAAAACGTTTTGGAAAATGCTGAAACCCAGAAACAACTCGGATCCGCTTTAGGCGTCGAACCGACAAAGGAGGGTGAATAATGGCAAAGCAGGCGAAAAATGAAGCCGCCGAAGCGGTGGTAACCGAACAGCAGGAAGGCGGATTGCTTTCCCAGATTCTCAGCGAAGGACTCAGAGTTCGCGATGATGCCCAAGCCAAACGCGGACAGGATATGATTTCCACTTTCGTTGAACAGGTGATGCAGGGCACGCTCACCATGTCGAGAGATATGGAATCGACGATCAATGCCCGCATCGCCGAAATCGACCGATTGTTGTCGGCGCAAATGAACGAAATCATGCATCACCAAGAGTTTCAACAACTCGAAGCCAGTTGGCGCGGATTGCATCACCTGGTATTTGAGAGCGAAACCAGCACCATGCTGAAAATTCGCGTGATGAATGTGAAGAAACGTGAACTCCTGAAAGACCTTGAAAAAGCCATTGAATTCGATCAATCGGCGCTCTTTAAAAAGATTTACGAAGAGGAATACGGCACCTTTGGCGGCGCGCCCTTCGGAGCTTTAATCGGCGATTACTATTTCAGCAATCACCCGGAAGATATGCTGCTCTTGGAGAAGGTTTCGCAGGTCGCCGCCGCCGCCCACGCGCCGTTTATTTCGGCAGCCGCACCGCAACTGCTCGGTTGGGATAACTTTACCGAAATGACTGAGGTTCGCGACATCGCCAAAATCTTTGACCGAATCGAATATATGAAATGGCGGTCATTCCGCGAATCGGATGATTCACGCTACGTTGGTTTGACCCTACCGCACACCCTGATGCGTGAACCCTATGGACGCGACACCAAGCCCACCGAGTCTTTCAATTTTGAAGAGGATGTAGACGGCACCGACCATAGTAAATATTTGTGGGGCAATGCCGCTTATTCATTCGGCACACGCTTGACGGAAGCCTTTGCGCTTTACAACTGGTGCGTGGCGATTCGCGGGGTTGAAGGTGGCGGCTTGGTTCAAGGCTTGCCGACTCACACCTTCAGAACCGATGAAGGTGAAGTGGCATTGAAATGCCCGACGGAAATTGCGGTTACTGACCGTCGCGAAAAAGAGCTTTCGGATTCGGGATTCATTCCCCTTGTGCATTGCAAAAATCAGGATTATGCGGCGTTTTTCGGCGCGCAATCCTGTAACAAAGCTCCCAAGTATGACAGCGAAGCGGCAAACGCCAACGCAAGACTCTCAACGCAATTGCAATATATGTTTGCGGTCAGCCGCTTCGCTCATTATCTGAAAGCCATGATGCGCGACAAAATTGGCAGCTTCATGTCGCGAACCGATTGCGAGCGTTTCCTGAATCAGTGGATTAGCAATTACGTAACCCCGGATGACACCGCTTCGCCAACCGTCAAAGCGCAATTTCCGTTACGTGATGCGAGAGTCGATGTGACAGAAGTGCCGGGCAAACCCGGCGTGTATAAAGCCGTAGCATTTTTGAGACCTCACTTCCAACTGGACGAATTGACTGTCTCGCTGCGGTTGGTTGCTGAACTTCCAAAACCCGCAGCGGGCTAATCTCCCGGAACAGCGGCTTCGCGGATTAACTCAGTTGAGGCTGGGCAACCGGCCTCTCTCGAAAAAATTTACAATAAGGAGAAATTACAATGGCAGCAGTTGATTATTTTTTAAAGATAGATGGTATTGAAGGTGAAAGCCACGATTCCAAACACAAAGGCGAGATCGACATTGATTCGTGGTCGTGGGGTGAATCACAATCCGGTTCGCACTCCGGTCAAGGTGGTGGTGGTGCCGGTAAAGTGGCAATGCAGGATTTCCACTTCACTATGCGCGTCAATAAATCGACCCCCAAACTGGCGCTGGCTTGCGCCAATGGCGAACACATCAAGAAAGCGGTGCTCACTTGCCGCAAAGCCGGTAAAGAACAGCAGGAATTTTTGAAGATTACCTTCACGGATTTGCTGGTCTCCTCATATCAAATGGGTGGTTCGGCGCACGGCGATATTTTGCCGACCGATCAGATTTCCCTGAACTATTCCAAGATTGAATGGGAATACAAGGAACAGAAACCGGATGGAACCCTGGGCGGACCAGTCAAGACTGGTTACAACATTAAGGAAAACAAAGCGGTTTAGTGATCGAGCCAAACAATCATCTGGCGATTCTCAATCATTAACTAAGTTTTGTTTGAAAGTCAGGCTCCTTTTGCTATCAGGCATATTCACCTGGCAGCATCAGGAGCCTTTCATCTTTTCTCAGTCTCTCCCGTAACCTTTCTGACCTACCTGATAGTTTGGAGGAAAAATTTATGGTAACGATGGAAATCAACGATACCTCTTTTAAGTCACAGATTATTTTAAATACTGATGGCACCACCAATCACGTTTTGAAAATCTACCTCGGCTTATGCTTGCAGCGAATTACCGCACCGCCTGGGACCTTTAATGATTTCAATGGCAACGTTTTTAATATACGCAACTGGACGGAAGGCGAATGGCATGAATTTCGCAGCCAGATTTTCAGCCAGAGCGATTTGTGGAATAACCGGTTCTGGTTGATTCCACCCAATAATTTCAACTCCCTGGATATTCAAACCCTGCCGGGACGGGTTCGCTACCGCCCCAACATTAAATGCGAATTGTTCGTTCAGGTGTGGTTAAGCCCGGCAAACGCTCACAAAACGATTCGCGTGGCGCGGCTTGCCGATACTTATGCCGGTGACAGCTCGCTCTTTCGTTCGGATGCCGTGACCTATGATTCACTGGACGGCGTGGCGCACGTTTTCCACATACCGGATAATGCGGGAACGGTGATGAATATCAATCACTACACCATTCCCCATGAAATCGGTCACGCGCTCGGACAACCGCATATCGGCGTTTTGCGGCGCACCGCTGCCTGCACGACAGCCATAGCGGGGCCGACGGCTGGCGATAGTTCAACGGTTGGCGGCAGCAACTCGCATCGTTGTTACGGCTGGGGCGAAGCGCCGAGCATCGCTGAAAATATTATGGGATACGGATTGCGGTTTGCCGATGTTAATGCCCAACCCTGGAGAGACCGCATTGCCAGTCACACGCGAACCCGCGCAACGGATTGGCGAATCTCCATGACAAACGTTCCGCCGAGACGGTTATAGTTTGGCGCTGCGGTTAGGCATGTGTGAGTTTTGAACAACTGTATCAGCCTTGCAGAGAATCCGGGTGACAGAGTTTTGAGGGAAACTCATGCCATCTTTTGCGTATACGGATTGGAGTTGATGTTAAAAAATTCAAACTGGAGTTGATATGGCAGATACAGTTGTTTTTATTGGAAATCTTCAACGGACGGATTTAATCAAAGAGTTTTATCAAAAGTGCGGTTTGGAAACGACGAAATCGGGCAAAATCGGGGTGGGTGATATCGTTAGCTTCACGGATTTGGAAGACCTCATCAGCAAAATGTTGAAACGTTCCGAATCGACCCATATTTTAATCAGCCACGGAAATATCAATAACGGATTGCTCATCAAATTCGGCAAATCTTCACAATTTAATGCCACCGGTTTAATCATTAAGGAATTATCGGCGCTTGCCGACCTCGCACAAAAAACCATTTTCGGAACCCAGACGCCCGCAGTCGTCAACCTTGCCTCAATGATGGGATTGAAAGCAGAGGCGGTTATTAATTTAGCCAAAAATATTGCCGACCTGCGCTTGAAAAAAATCCGTTTGGAAATTCGCGGATGCAATGTCGGGGCAAATCCCACTTTGTTGCAAGCCTACAAAACCGCTTTTAATGCTTCGAGTGTCACCGCCCCGTCGGCAAGAATGTTTTATTTGCGAATTGCTCCGCACAAACCGCGCGCCGGGAAAACCATGGGCGGGTTGACGGCTGAAAGTCCGACGACCAGCCGGACACGCCGGCGTAATTTTTTTGATCCGAGTTATCGCATCGCCAATCAGGAACCGTTGATTATCGACGTTCGTGATATTGACGGACATTCCAGCGTCGATTCGGAATCGTTTATGAACATTCCCAGTTATGCGGCGCGTTGGGCGAAAGAATTATGCGGCGAATGGCGACAAGCGCCCCAGGGCATCGGCAATGACCGCTTTGTTTTGCCGGTCATCTGGGATGATAATGAATCGAGTTATCATGTGCCGCTTGATGATTCTTACAAGCAAAAACTTGCGACCGTGTAACGCATTGTTGTAGTAAGTACCGAGGAGTTAGCCGCATGGCGAGATTTGATAACGAAATTAAAATCACTCCATCGGTCATCGACCGTTTGATTGATTACGAACCGCAGATGTCGCGCGAGGCTCCGGCTTCGCGCTCTAAAACCCTTCGCGAGTTGAAACAATCCATCAAACGCGACCTTGAGTGGCTATTGAATACGCGCCAGAATGCCGAAGGCGTACCCGAAGGGTTAATCGAATTGAAGAACTCGCTGGCTTCCTACGGGTTGCCGGAATTTACCTCACTCAATCCACAAAATCCGCATCATCAGGTGGGCTTACGCAAAAAGCTCGAAGAAGCCATCAGTATTTTTGAACCGCGACTGATCAATGTGTCCGTCCGGCTCGAACCAACGGTTTTTGAAGGCGAACGCGCCTTGCGCTTTCGCATTGATGGACACCTTCGCGTCGAACCCACACCCGAACCGGTTACCTTTGATACCGTCTTACAATTGTTGAGCGGTGAATATCTGGTCAAAGAAGATTAAACCCGTTTTCCCAAATCAATGAGGTGAAAAAATGAATAACTCCCATGCAGCACAGGTCATCGAGCAGACCAAAGAGTCTTATGACGAAGTCTGGTATGTCGGCTATCCGTTTCAGCAAACCCACCCTGACCGACTGGCATCGCTAGCCACACTATTTGGAATGCAACCGGCACCGGTTACGAAATGCCGTGTGCTGGAAATCGGTTGCGGCGACGGCGCGAATTTACTGGCGATGGCTTATGGACTCCCGGAAAGTGAATTCATCGGCATCGACCTTGCGCCCAAACCGCTCGAATACGGCAATGCCTTAGCGGCAGAACTCGGACTCAAAAATTTAGACCTTCGCGCCTGTGACATCATGGAAATTGACGCCAGTTGGGGCGAGTTTGATTACATCATCGCGCATGGATTCTATTCCTGGGTTCCCGAATTTGTTCGCAAACAATTAATGCTGTTGTGTGAATCTTTGCTTGCGCCGCAGGGCGTCGCTTACATCAGCTATAACGCCTATCCGGGAAATCGCGTTCATCAGATGATGCGCGAGATGATGACCTTTCACACGCGAGGCATCAGCGACCCGCAGGTGATGGTCGAACAGGGGGTCGGACTTTTGCAGTTTATTAACAGTAAATTCACCGGCAACGAACAGGGGGAAGAGGCGATATATCCGCTGTTGCTCAAACGCGAAATTGACCGGTTGATGAGTTATCGCGCGAGCCAGATTTATCACGATGATTTCGCCCCATCGAATACCTCTTTCTATTTTTATCAGTTCATGGATGAAGCCAACCAACACGGTTTGCAGTATCTTGCCGAGGCTGATTTCTTCGAGATGCAGGATTTCATTTACCCGCAACCGATTCGCGAATTCCTGAGCCAATTTGATGACGAACAGATCGTCATCAAAGAGCAGTACATGGATTTTTTGAAATGCCGACAATTTCGTCAGACCTTGCTATGCCGAAAAACGGTTGAATTGCAAAGAGAGATTCAGCCTCAACGAATCCGGGGATTTTATTTTTCATCACCGGCAAAACCGGTGTCCGCGAAATTGAATTTAAATGAAGGCGAGGTCGAAGAGTTTCGCGGCTCGAAAAAATCTGTGTTGTCGACGGATTACCCTCTAGCCAAAGCCGCATTGCTTTACCTCGGCAGTATTTATCCGCGTTCAGTGGGGTGGGATGAGTTGGTATTAACTGCCAGACGACTCTTAAATAGCGCCGGTGTCCATCAACTGCCGGATAATAATTTTTTTGAAGAGGCAAACACCCTGGCACAAATCATTCTGGCTGCCTGCGGGTCAGGATTGGTGGAATTTCATATTCATCAACCAAACTTTGTCAGCGAAGTGAGTAAGTATCCGGCTGCCAGCCGGCTGGCAAGAGCGCAAGCCAATCGCGGTTCAGTGGTCAGTTCGCTGACTCATAAAAATGTCGAACAGGAAGACCCCATCGGACAAAAGCTCGTGCAATTGCTTGATGGAACGCGCGACCTGCAACAACTCGCGGATGAGTTGGTGGCGTTTGTCCTCAGCGAATCGACAATTAAAAAGCCGGATGGTTCAACGCCAACCGAACCGGAGATTCGTCAAATCATTCAAGGCGGACTCGCGACCAACCTGCAAAAGCTTGCGCGGGTGGCTTTACTTGAAGCTTGATTCGATGGTATCTCTTCAAAGCCTGATTGACGAATGCATCAATAGATAAAAGAAGGGAAAGCGAATTTCATGCGCGACGAACTGCTCGGTTATTACGAACGTGAGTTGGTCTTTTTGCGACAGATGGGGGCGGAATTTGCCCGAAAATACCCGAAAATTGCCGGGCGTTTGCAACTCGAAGCCGACAAATGCGAAGACCCGCACGTTGAGCGCATGATTGAAGCTTTCGCGTTTTTAGCCGCCCGCGTGCAACTGAAAATCGCCGACGAATTTCCCGAAATAACGGAATCCCTGCTGAATGTTTTATACCCGCATTATCTTGCGCCAATTCCATCGATGTCGATTGTCAAATTTGAGCTAGACCCGGAGCAGGGAAAGATCACCACGGGTTATCCGGTCGAGCGCGAAACGGTGTTGTACTCGCGACCTTATCAGGGAACGCCTTGCCGGTTTCGCACGTCGTATCCGGTGGTGGTCTGGCCGATTGAAGTTGAAAACGCCGCGCTGGAATCTTTAGACCCTGTAGATACGCGAGGCAGATGGAGTGAGGCAGTGATTCGCATTTCGCTTCGCTGTATGAACGGCACCAAACTTTCAAATTTGAAAGTCGGGCAAAAGGGCAAAGAGGAACCGATTGATAAACTTCGGTTTTATATCAATGGTGAACCCCAACTGGTTTATCCGCTCTATGAGATGATTTTCAATAATGTGGTTGAAGTCGAACTTCGCCCACTTATCAAAAGAACTGAAACCACCCGGTTGAGCCGTTTGCCGCAAGTCAAAAAACTTCCACCAGGTGTGATTAAAACCGTAGGCTTTGAACTCGACGAAGCGATGTTGCCTTATACGGCGCGGTCATTTCCCGGCTACCGTTTACTGACCGAATATTTCGCCTGTCCTGAGAAATTTTTATTCTTTGATATTCAGGGCTTGAACGAAGCGGCGAAAGAAGGCTTCGGCGACCGGTTTGAAATAGTGATTAAATTGCGCGACGTCCAACAACCTCGCGCTGTCGTCAGCGCCAACACCTTTCAACTCGGGTGCACACCCGTCATCAACCTGTTTCAAAAAATCGCTGAACCGATAAATTTGACTCAACAGAAAAATGAATACCGGGTGATTGCCGATGTCCACCGGCAACAGGCAACCGAGGTCTATTCGGTTGATGAAGTTTTCACTTTGAATCCGCAGCACCAGAAAATCAAAAGTTTTCAACCGTTTTATTCTTATCAACACGCGCGTTCGGATGAACAGGAAAAAGCTTTCTGGTATGCGACCCGCAGAACTTCACAGGTCGCCGATGATGAAGGCACCGAAGTTTACCTGACGCTGGTTGATTTAGGCTTTAATCCACACGTCCCGCCGGTTGAAGTCGTGACCCTTGAAACCACCTGCACGAATCGCGATTTGCCGAGCAAGTTGCCGTTTGGCGGTCGCGAAGGCGATTTTGAAGTCGAAACCCCGGGTCCGCTTTCCAGAGGTCGCTGTTTGAAAAAGCCAACGGAAACCTTGCGCCCGCCGTTGCGTCGCAGTACCCACTGGCGACTCATTTCGCATTTGTCGCTCAATCATATTTCATTGGTCGAAGGACCTGCCAATGGACTCACGACCACACCATTGCAGGAAGTGTTAATGCTTTATGATTTTTTGAACACTTCATCAACGCGAAAACAGATTCAAGGCATCGCCAACCTTTCAAGCCGCCGCGTGGTTCGACAAATCGGCGAGCGCATCGGCACAGGATTTGTGCGCGGACTTGAAACCACCATTGAATTCGATGAAGAAAAATTTGTCGGCGCCGGGGTATTTCTATTCGCTTCGGTGCTCGATAGATTTCTTGCGCTGTATGCTTCGGTCAATTCGTTCAATCAACTGGTCGCCAGGAAAACCGACCAGGAAGGAATATTAAAAAGATGGCCACCGAGAGCGGGGGAACAAATCATCCTTTAAGCATTCAACTGTTTGAAGAACCTTACCGGTTCGATTTTTTTCAAGCGGTGCGTTTGCTCGAAAGAATATTCAAAAACCGGCAACCGGTCGGGCGTGACATCAACCCTGCGCGGGAAGTGGCACGCTTTCGCACCCTCGTTTCTTTAAATTTTCCGCCCAGTCAAATTCATCAAATGCGGCGGGGCGAAGACCACCAACCGCCTTCGATGCTGGTGGCGTTTATGGGGCTTACGGGTCCAGTCGGGTTATTGCCGAACCCTTACACCGAACTCCTGATTGAGCGCGTGCGCTATAAAGATACGGCGCTCTGGGACTTTTTTGACATCTTTAATCACCGGGCGATTTCACTGTTTTTCCGCGCCTGGGAAAAGTATCGCTTCCCGATTGGCTATGAGCGCGGCGAAGCTGATGCCTTTACCGATCATTTGTTCAACCTCATTGGACTGGGCACGCCGGGGCTTCGCGACCGCTTCAGCTTTCCCGATGAAGGCTTATTGCTCTACGGCGGATTGATTGCCCAACAGCCGCACTCGTCGGTCAGTATGGCAGCTATTCTCGCTGATTTTTTTGGCGTCGAAGCGCAAATTGAACAATTCACCGGGCAATGGATAAAACTCGATGATGAAAGCAAATCGTTTCTCGGTCGAGCCAACAGTCAATTGGGAGTAAACACTATTGCCGGAGAAAAGATTTGGGATACGCAATCAAAATTCCGGGTCAAACTTGGCCCTTTAAAACTGAAAGATTTCGTCGAGTTTTTGCCGGTCAATTCGGCATTTAAGCCCGCCACGGAAATCGTCCGATTTATGTGCGGTTTGGAATTTGATTTCGATGTGCAATTGGTCTTGGAAAAAGCCGAAGTCCCGTCCTGCATTATGACCACGCGGGCGCGGCGGCGTCCGATGCTCGGCTGGACGACGTGGTTAAAAACCGAGTCTTTCGACGAGGATGATTCGCAGGTTGTTCTTTCGGTGAAAAATTAACCCTTATATTCAACCCTGCCAACTCAACGCAAAAAAGCTACACCATTCTTTTTAACTGCAAAACGCTTTGCCAAAGGTCAACTCAGCCTCGTACAACTCGCCAGCTAAAGGCAAAGCGCGGAAATCGCAAAACTTAATGTTGGCTAAGGATTTCGTGATGCCCTTTCAACCTTTCTGAGCAGACCCTTAATGAATTTCAGATTTTATGAGGGAAACTCCGGAAATTTATTGCGTTAGTGTTTGAAGCGATATTTGAAGATAAAAGAAAACAGGAGAGAAACTAAGGAGATGCAAAGCGATAACCGTAAGGTTACGAATTCGGGATCTTTCATAAAAGTCATACCAATAATGTCTGCCCATTTATTAATTGCTATCTTGGCAACAATTAAAAAAATGGCGCATCAAGAGGTTCGAGCGATTCTTAACCCGTTAAGAACCATTGAACTTTTAGGCGGCTTGGATTTGAAAGGTCCCGGTTATTTTTTTTCTTTTTCGGGGAAAAGCCCGATGGAAAGAAATTTCTACGACGCTTGCACGAAGCATTTATTTGCGAGAACATTACGCACGACGAACAAAAAACTGATTCCTTGTTATGCTTCCTCACCGGGTAGCACACTTGCTTCGAGAAAAAGAAATCGTAGTATCACAGCACTGGAAACCATTTGCGAAAGGGGTACGCGATGAACGTAAATTTAAAAAATCTTATCGGCAGATTAAACGACCCATGCCGCAACGCCTTGGAAGGCGCTGCGGGTCTTTGTCTTTCACGCACCAATTATGATGTCGATGTCGAACATTACTTTATCAAGTTAATCGAACTTGCGGACACCGATATCGAAAAGATTTTCCGTTATTATAAAGTCAGCAACGAAAGACTCACTCGCGATTTGACCTATGCGCTCGACCGGTTAAAAACCGGCAATGCGCGAACCCCTGCGCTGTCGCCCAGAATCCCGCAACTTATACAGGAAGCCTGGCTCATCGCTTCGGTTGAGCATGGTGAAACCAAAGTGCGCACCGGTCATTTGCTGCTGGCGCTTTTGGCGAACGAAGATTTGGCGCGCATCGCCCGGGAAATTTCGCGCGAGTTTTCGGCGATTTCGGTTGAAGCGTTAAAAGAAAACCTGGCGAGCCTGTCAGCCGGTTCTGCCGAAAGCAAAGCGGCATCAGGGATGGCGGAACATCCGGTGATGGCAGGCGACGGAAGCGCCCCGACGATGGCTCCCGGAAAGACCAAGGCGCTAGACCAATTCACTATTGATTTAACCGCGCGCGCCAGAGAAGAGAAGATTGATCCGGTGCTCGGACGCGATTTTGAGATTCGCCAAGTGGTTGACATTCTCACGCGCCGCCGCCAGAACAACCCGATTCTTACGGGCGAAGCGGGCGTTGGGAAAACCGCCGTGGTCGAAGGCTTCGCCGTTCGCGTAGCCCAAGGCGATGTGCCACCGGCGCTGAAAAACGTTGCGGTGCGCACCCTTGATTTAGGTTTACTGCAAGCCGGCGCAGGTATCAAAGGCGAATTCGAGAACCGTCTGAAATCCGTAATCGAAGAGGTTAAATCTTCACCCCAGCCGATTATTCTATTCATTGACGAAGCCCACACCATGATTGGCGCGGGCGGGCAAGCCGGTCAAAACGATGCGGCTAACTTACTCAAGCCCGCTCTGGCGCGCGGCGAACTGCGGACTATTGCCGCGACTACCTGGGCGGAATACAAAAAATATTTCGAGAAGGATGCCGCTCTCGCGCGTCGTTTTCAGGTTGTAAAAGTCGAAGAACCGAGCGAAGAGCAGGCGATTGTGATGATGCGCGGATTGACCGATACACTCGAAAAACATCACAACACGCGCATTCTTGAAGAAGCCGTCGAAGACGCCGTGCGCCTTTCGCATCGCTATATTTCGGGTCGTCAATTACCCGATAAGTGCGTGAGCGTTCTCGACACCGCCTGTGCGCGCGTAGCCATTGGGCTTTCGGCGATTCCCGCATCGGTTGAAGATGCTCAACGTCGCATCGCGCAACTGACGGTTGAAATCGGCGCACTCGAACGCGAAGCGATTACCGGTGCCAATCATCAAAAACGCATTGATGAACTCTCTACTGAAAAAAGTGAACAGGAAACGCGACTACAAAACCTTTCCAAACAGTGGGAGCAGGAGCGCGAATTGATTGAAAAGATTAAAGAGGTGCGCACCCAACTCGAAGAGTATGCCGCAACTTCCAAAGCTGACGGCAAAGCCGAAGGTGCCACGGCAGCCGCCCCGGCGATTGATGTTGAAGCCTTGCGGTCAGAGCTTACGCGCTTGAACGGAGAATTGATTAATGTTCAAGGCGAAACCCCGATGATGCAGCCTTGCGTGACCTCGCAAACCATTGCCGAAGTGATTTCAGGTTGGACAGGAATTCCCGTTGGCAAAATGTTGACCGATGAAATCAACACGGTGCTGGCGCTCAGAGAAAAACTTGGACAACGAGTCGTCGGGCAATCGCACGCGCTTGAAGCCATCAGCCAACGCATACGAACCGCGAGAGCCAATCTCACAGACCCAAGGCGACCGGTTGGCGTATTCCTGCTTGTGGGACCAAGCGGCGTCGGTAAAACCGAAACCGCTTTGACGCTCGCGGAAACCCTTTATGGCGGTGAGCGCAATCTGATCACCATCAATATGAGCGAGTATCAGGAAGCCCACACGGTTTCCAGTTTAAAAGGCTCCCCCCCAGGCTATGTCGGTTATGGTGAAGGCGGTGTGCTGACCGAAGCGGTTCGTCGTCGTCCTTATTCGGTGGTGCTTTTGGATGAAGTTGAAAAAGCCCACCCGGATGTCATGGAACTCTTCTATCAGGTCTTTGATAAAGGAATGCTCGAAGATGGTGAAGGGCGCGAGATTGATTTCAAAAACACGGTCATCTTGCTGACGTCAAATACCGGAACGGACACTTTTATGAAGCTCTGCGCCGACCCCGATACCCGCCCAGACCCGGAACCCTTAGTTGAAGCGATTCGCCCGGAACTCTTGAAAGTGTTCAAACCGGCATTACTCGGTCGCATGGTCGTGGTGCCTTACTATCCGCTTTCGGATGAAGTGATGCGCAATATCATACGCTTGCAACTGGGTCGCATTCGCGCGCGCATCGAAGCCAATCACGGCGCATCGTTTGGTTATGACGAGAGTGTGGTGAACGAAATTGCCAATCGCTGTAAAGAAGTTGAAAGCGGCGCGCGCAATGTCGATCACATTTTAACCAGAACATTATTGCCGGAAATGTCCGGTGAGTTTTTAGCGCGAATGGCTGCCGGGCAAGCGGTCAGCAGTGTTCATATTCGCGTCGGCGATGATAGCAATTTCAAATATGAAATTAATTGATTCGTAGGTTTTCAGAAACTCTATTCAAAGTAAAGTTTCTGAAAACCGTTGGCGAAAACCGCCGGGCAATGCGGTTAAGGCTTGATTGAAAGCGACGATTTAAAGTCATCGATTAAGTCATCAGGTCTGGAAAATTAAGGAAGGCAATTATGAAAAGAAAGCAATTAAACTCCTTTGGCGTTTTAAAGGCGGGTTGCTGCGGATTTGCAATTGCGTTCCTCTTGCTGATTTCAGCAAATCATTTTGCCCAGGTGCAGGAGCGCAAAATCACCATCGGCGGCGGACAATCTTTAGATGGCAAAGGCAAATTGTGGGCAGTGGTGGTTGGCGTTTCAAATTACAAATACCTGTCGCCCGAACAACAGCTTAAATTCGCGCATCGCGATGCCCAGGCATTTGCTGAGTTTTTGAAAAGCCCGAATGGCGGCGGCTTTCCTGCCAGCCAGTTGAAACTGTTGGTCAATCAGGATGCGTCAATTTCATCGATTCGCAGCGCGCTTGGCACAACCCTGCCGCGTTCTGCTGAACCCGATGATGTGGTGGTGATTTTTTTCGCGGGGCACGGCGTGGTTGAAAATAACAGCGATGGGTATTTGATGGCTTATGATTCCGACCCGCAGAATCTTTATGCGACGGCGCTGGCGGTTTCAGAAGTTGACCGCATCGTAACCGAGAGAGTGAAGGCGCGGACGGTAATTTTAATTGCGGATGCCTGTCATTCAGGAAGATTGGGACTGACGTCGCGCGATGCCAGCGCCGAAAAAGTGCTGGTGAACCGTTATCTCGATGAAATCGGCAAAAGCGGACGCGGCGTCTTTCGCCTGCTTGCGGCGCGTGCAGACCAACTGAGTTATGAAGATGCCCGTTGGGGCGGCGGGCACGGCGTTTTTACTTATTACCTGCTCGAAGGGTTGAAAGGCAAAGCCGACCGCGATAAAGACAGTGTGGTGCGCGCCGCCGAATTGCTTGAATATTTATCGGAAGTGGTTCCCAACGAAACCAAGTCGTTGCAAATTCCGCGCGCTGCCGGAAGCATTGATGCGCGCTTGCCGCTTTCGGTTTTGGCGGGCACGGCAACTGAAAATGTCGGTGTTCCGATGCCTGTCAGTCGTATGGTGGCGTTGGAGGTCCGCGGCAAAGCCGGTAGCGAAGTTTATGTTGATAACGCTTACAAGGGGAAGGTGCGCGATACGGGGGTTTTGTTAGTTGACCAGTTGAAGCCCGGAAACCATGAGATTGCGGTGGATACACCGGGCGCCCAGGGGATCAAACAAATCATCTCGCTAACCTCACCGAAAACGATTTTAAATGTGAATGTCGCGACCCCTGCGATGGTGACGCTTTCGCCGCTCGGCGCGCAGATTAAAGATGCGATTAAACAAGGGCGCATCGTCGAGCAGAATGTTGGCGCGGTGGCGCTTTTACAGAGATTGATTCGCGAATCGCCGAAAGACCCGCAAATCACCGAACTTTATGATTCGGTAATTGATTCGCTGGCTTCTATCGGACAAACGGCGATTACCGCTTATGTGCATGCCTCTGCGAGCCAACTGCGGTCTGATGCCTTTCGCAAAGGCGCGGAGGCATTCAGAATTTTGAATCATCTATATCCGAAAGAATCACAGTACGAAGCCAAATATCTGTTCTGTGAAGGACGCGCATTGATTGAAGAGAAACGCCACAAAGAAGCGATTCCGATTTTAAAGAAGGCGATTCAACTCGATGGGCGCGCCGCGTATTCCTATAACGCGCTGGGCGTGGCTTATGAAATCGACCGTGATGAAGGAGAAGCGTTCGAGGCTTTTCAACGCGCAGGCGAACTTGCGCCGTCATGGTCACTGCCACAATTTCATATCGGGCAATACTATTTTAATAAAGGGAAATTTGAGAAGGCTGAATCCTATTTCAATATTGCGGTTCAATTTGATCCGAATAACTATGTCGCCTATTTCATGCTCGGGCGGGCTTTCAATCAGCAGCAGAAATTTGAAGATGCTGAGAGGTCGTTGAAAATCGCTTTGAGAATTCATCCGAACTATGCCCTTGGGTATCTCGAACTCGGAACGGTTTACGAAGCGACCAAGCGATATGGACTGGCAGCCAATGCGTTTGAGAACGGTTTGCGATTATGGACGGATGTCCCCAAGCAGACGCGCGAAGCATTGGAGAAGCGGATCGATAAAAACCGCGATAAGGCGAAAAAATAAGTGCAATAAATCAAAGAAGCGGTTGAGCCGAGGAGAACTGTCGTGGGAGCGTATAAACAGGATTTCAGACCTATTCAAATCTTTACACCGCTTGGCGAAGATGTTTTATTGCTACAGAGGTTTGACGGACACGAAGGCATTTCGAGCCTGTTTCAGTTCAACCTGCAAATGCATTCGGAAAACCGCAATATCACTTTCGATTCCATCGTCGGCAAAAAAGCCACCATCAAAATAACCCTTCCCACCGGCAAAGAACGTTATATCAATGGACTCATCAGCCGCTTTTCTCAGGGCGGTTCCACCATGATGGAAGGCGGCACGACGCCCAAAATTTACGCCCACTATAATGCCACACTGGTGCCCTGGCTTTGGATGCTCACGCGAACCACCGATTGCCGGATTTTTCAAAATCAAAGCGTCCCGGACATTATCAAAACCATCTTTCAGGAATACGGCTTCAATGATTTTGACCCGCGTTTACAAGGCACTTATGAGCCGCGTGAATATTGCGTGCAATATCGCGAAACCTCCTACAATTTCGTATCGCGACTAATGGAAGAAGAAGGCATCTTCTACTTTTTCGAGCATCAGGAAGACAAGCATGTATTGGTGATGGCGGATTCTCCGGGGGCGTTCAAGCCTACTAAACTTCATCCGAGCGTGAGCTACAAAACCATCATCGGCTTGGATAAAGATGAAGATGTCATCACCGAAATGACCATCGGCAAAGAAGTGCGCCCCGGCAAATATACGGTCAATGATTTCAATTTTGAACTTCCGAAAATCGATTTAACCGCTAACGTATCCGGTAAAGATGCGCGCAAGTTCGAGGTCTATGATTATCCCGGCGAATACCGAACCAAAGGCGAAGGCGAACGGCTTGCAGGCATACGCATGCAGGAAGAAGAGACGCCGACCACAGTGGTGACGGGTTCGAGCACCTGTCGCGGATTTGCTCCCGGTTTTACCTTCGATTTAAAGGATCACTATCGCCGCGACCTCAATAAAACCTACTTGATTAAATCGCTCTATCACACCTGTGATTTGGGCGCGTCCTATCGCAGCGACATCGGAGCGGAAGATTTTCTCTACGTCAATCAATATGAATTTGTGCCTCATCCGACACCCTATCGCCCGGTGCGCGTCACGCCGATTCCGATTGTGCATGGTTCGCAGACTGCGATTGTCGTCGGGCCTCCCGGCGAAGAGATTTATGTCGATAAATATGGTCGCGTCAAAGTGCAGTTTCACTGGGACCGGTTCGGCAAATACAACGATAAGAGTTCCTGCTGGATTCGCGTGTCGCAGAATTGGGCAGGCAAGCAGTGGGGCGCAATGTTCATCCCGCGAATCGGGCAGGAGGTCATCGTCGATTTTCTCGAAGGCGACCCCGACCGCCCGCTAATTACCGGACGAGTTTATAATGCGGGTTCCATGCCGCCTTACACGTTGCCGGATGAAAAGACCAAAAGCACGATTAAGACTTATTCCTATAAAGGCGGCGGCGGATTTAACGAACTCCGCTTTGAAGATAAAAAGGGAAGTGAACAGGTTTTCATTCACGCCGAAAAGAATATGGATTTTCGCGTAAAGAATGATTACCTGACCTATGTTGGAAACGAACAACATACGAAAGTCAAAAGAGACCGGTTGACGGAGATTGGTGCCGATGACCACTTAACGATTCAGACCAACTCGACGCAGAAAAACGGCGGTTCGATTTCGCGCCATGCGCAGATGAACATTCAGGAAAAAGCCGGAATGAAGTATGCGATGGATGCGGGAATGGAAGTGCATATTAAATCCGGCATGACCTTAACCATTGAAACCGGCGTCAATTTGACCTTAAAAGTCGGCGGCAATTTTATCAATATCAATCCGGCGGGGGTGTTCATTCAAGGCACAATGGTTTTGATTAATAGCGGCGGAGCTGCCGGAAGCGGGTCAGGGTCAAACCCTGAAACGCCGAAAACCCCGAAAGAAGCCGACACCGCCGAACCCGGACAGAAAGCGGAACTTCCGCCACCCAAACAACCGCCGAAACCACAGGTTTACAGTCCCGGCGCGATTGCCTTAAAAAAGGCAGCCAGAGACGGTATGCCGTTTTGTGATATGTGACCGTGATTTTTCTGTGTCAGTTTGACAACCTCAAAAAATAATGGAGAAGAATTCAGACAAGATTAAAAGACAGTTATTCGGCATTGAAGGCGCGAAGGCTTACGCTGTGCTTGATGGCGCGTCGATTGAAAATTTATTGCCGATGCTTTTTAAATTCGAGCCGGAATTTGTCTGCCTGTTTGAAGGCGACCTTGAACCCGATATGGCTGAAGTCGCGCCTTATTTAGTCAAACTGGAATCGGAAACGCCGTTTACCAACTGGTTGATTGAAGAAGGGTGGGGAAATCATTACGGGATTTTTGCGGTAAGCTTTGGGGATTTTAAACAAGTCCGGCAACACTTCCGCAAGTTCCTGATTGTTTATGATTCAACGGGAAAGCCCATGCGGTTCAGATATTACGACCCGCGCGTGCTGAGAAAATTTTTGCCGACCTGCACCGCCGCAGAACTCGCACAGCTTTTTGATAAACTGGAATTTTTTCTGCTTGAAGGCGAAGACCGGAAGGTCGGCATTAAATTCCGTTTTACGAATTCAGAACTGAGACCGGAAAAGCTTGCTTTAAGCATCGAGTGATTTGAATAGGAGACCGCTTATGCCCCCTGCCGCAAGAATAACCGACATGCATGTGTGCCCGATGGTAACGCCGGGCACCCCACCGGTTCCGCACGTTGGCGGGCCGATTATTCCACCCTGCTGTCCGACCGTGTTAATCGGTTTTTTGCCAGCCGCCAGAATTACCGATATGGCGATCTGTGTCGGCCCGCCGGATGTGATTGCGAAAGGCTCAACCAGTGTTTTGATTGGCGGCTTGCCGTCGGCGAGAATCGGCGATAACACCATGCATGGCGGGGTGATTGTGATGGGCGAATTTACGGTGATGATTGGGGGATGAGAGATGTTGACGATTCGCGATGAGCAGATGGACGCTTTTCAGGAGACGGCGGAAGCGGCATTCGCAAAAAAAATTATTGAATATCTGAAAGAAAATCACGGCGATGAGATTGTGCAGATTCCCGATGGGAAATGCAAAATCGCCCATCTGCCGGAAACCATCTTCTTTGATATGGTGTTCAAGAGTTTGCAACGAGCCAAACGCTTTGGCTTTTCCTATCGCTCAACTTTGAAAACTTATGTGGTGTTGCGATTTGTGGTTGCGCCAAATTTCGATGAACACCCGATTATCAAACGAATTCTAACCGATGAGAATATTCCTGCCGATGACCGTATAGACCAACTTTGGGAGAGAACCAGTGAGCAAAATTGGGAAGCCGCAGAGCAGAACTATGATACGGATGCCTGGGGAATTAAGCAGGAGAGCGGTGAATGAGTAAGAAGTCAGTCAAATCCAGCGCCAAGCGGGCTGCGGAAAAAGCCAGCGCTTCGGAACCTAAGAAGAAGCTCAAGGCTGCGGTCGAGTGCGAACCGGAAAAGGTTGGCAATATAGAGTATGTGCATCAACTCAAAAAGGGTAAGGTGACCGATGAAGAGGAGTTGCAGGATCAGGTGGATGGTCAGATTGCGGCAATGAATAAAATTATTGAAGAAGAGGGAATGGCTGGGCTTAAAAAGCGCATCCGCGATTACCGCAAAAGCGATGAGGTTGAAAAAGCGGGCAGACAATATATTAAAGATAATCTGGAACCGGCGGGCGAGGATGAAGATGGCAATCCGTTGGCCTGGCTGCACGAGCCTGATATGGCGACCGGCGGAAAGCCTACGGATGTCACGCGAAAAGGCAAACGCCGGAACAATTCGATTTTAGGCGGACAAGCAAATAAAATTGCCGATTCGATTCTGGCAATGCCTAATGATACGACCAAAATCGAAGCCAAATTGACTATTTTACCGGCTGAATAATCCGTTAGCCGAAAAAAATTCGGGAGTTTTTTAGATGGATGAAGTGGGCAGACTAATCAGCGAGTTTAAAGCCGCCAAACTGGACGCGAATGGCGAATGCGATGAAAAGATTGATTTGATTTTAGAACTGGAAGAGCTTGAAGACCCGAGAATCATGCCGTTTTTTCTTGAGGTCATTGGCAATGAAAACGAATATGATTTGGCGCGGATTGAAGTTTTAAAAATTCTGAAATTGCGAGACCGCCGCAGCCCTGAAGAGCATGAGCGAATCGGCAAAGCCATTTTAGAGGTGCTTGCGAAAAGTAAGGACGCGGATGTGCGCAACTATGCGGCAATGGCATTAGCGAAGTATCTGGATGTGGAAGGCGCGAATACCGAAGCTGGTAATCTATTGCTGAATAGCAAGACCCAGATTGACCTCAGACACAACCTGTTTTTTGCCTTTGAGCGGTTTGGGGAAACCGATGACGGCAGAGAGGTGATGTTGAAGCTCTTGCAGGATGAAGAATTCAGACAATCGGCAGCCCGCGTTTTAGGTGACTGGGGCAAAAAATAGGAGCTTGAATTTCTGCAAAAGGATTCAAGTAAAACTGCGAAAAATTATCACTCAGGTAGGTTATCAGGGTAATCCGGGAAAATTGAAAATGCCGGGTTGAAAGCAAGTCCAGAACTGGGCTTGCTTTCTCGTCACAAGATTTATACATTGCCTTCTGCGGAAAACTAAACGGTTTTCACAATCGTGACCCGAATTAATAATGAAAGGGTACGGTCTGGTTAAACGCCACTCAAAGATTTAAAACTGAATACAATGACGAGTAAAACGGAGTTTGAATTTACGATCTTCGTTTGTACATTTAGGAAAGCAGTAAATTGCCGGAAGTAAGAGATTTTTTATGAGCCGAAAGCCCGCTTGGTTAGATAATAATTTAGTCAGCCTCGCAACTCCGGTGTTTGATCTGATTTTACAGGTCAAAGCCAACCTGGTGATTCCATCGGTGGAAATGCGTCAGGCGATTAATGCCATGTTGCAGCAGATGGAGCAGCAGGCAGAATCCCTCGGCTTTAAAAATACGCAAACCCAGGCAGCAAAATTTGCGTTGGCGGCTTTTGTGGATGAGACGGTGTTAATTGCGAAATTTCCCTTGCGGGATTATTGGGAAAAAACGCCGCTACAACTCGAATATTTCGGTGAACAACTGGCTGGAAATACGTTTTTCGAGCGATTGCAGAAAATGATGGAAGAGGGTGAAGCCTATCTTGATGCCATAGAGCTTTACTATGTCTGTTTGTTGCTGGGGTTCAAGGGGCGTTACAACATTTATTATGAAGAGCAACTGAAAGGGGTAATCACTCAGGTAGCGGATTTTCTGAGAAGAAATAATCGTCTGCGGACGGTTGCCATCGCCCCGCATTGGAAAGTCACAGACCAACCACAGGTCTATAGAGAGCAGGGGTTGCCGATGTGGTTCAAAGTAACCAGCGCGGTGATTTTAGGATTGCTTTTATTAATTTATTTCGGCACCGGAAGCGCCTTGACCTTACAGTTGAACGAGGCAAAAAAGCTGCTCCTCCGGTAGTACGACCATCTGATAACGACCATTATAATACTTGATTAATGGTGTTGAGTTTAAGGGAAGGGAGTGGGAGTAACGGTTGGTTTGGCTGGCATCAGGAATTTGAGCAATAACCTTTGATTTTCAGTTGAGCATTTAAAACTATGTCCGACCATGGCAGTCAAATAAAGTCCTATCTGGGAATTTCAGCAATTATTTCCTTATATGGCATCGCCTCGCTGATTGTGCTCTATGCGGGGCCGATGTTTGGTATAGGGCTTACGTATCAAATTGTCATCATTGCCCTGTTACTGCTGACCTGGCCGATTGCCCTGATTATCAATCATTTCAGAAAAGGGAAAGACGAAAGTGCCGCGTTGCCTGAACCGGCACCCGGAGGTTCAGCAATTTCCCCGCAGGGAGGCACCGCGCCGGCGCGCGTATTTGACGAACTGGTGAGGGGAACCGAAGAGGTCGTTCAATGGCTGAAAGGGTCAAAACTTGGAGCCGCGAAGGGCGTTGAACCCATCTACAGCTTACCCTGGTTTGTGGTTGCTGGTCCTCCTGCACAGGGAAAAACCTCGCTGTTGCTCTCTTCAAGACTCGATTTTCATGCGCTTCCCAGTCAAAGACATTCCGAACTGGGACTCATTCGCCCAACCCGCGATTGTGAATGGCGAGTGACCAATACCGCCGTGTATCTGGATACCGCAGGGCGTTACCAGACCGAAGGACCGGATAGCAACGAATGGTCTTCGCTGATCGAAACGCTAAAAAAATATCGAAAAGCTCGACCGCTTGATGGCTTTGTTGTGGCTGTGAGTTTACCCAGAATTCTTGCTGCCAGCGACCCGGAAATTGAACAACTATCAAAGACCTTGCGGGCGCGACTTGATGAAGTCATTTTGCGAACTCAGGTGAGATTTCCGGTTTATCTGGTGTTTACCCATGCCGACGCGCTTCCCGGTTTTGGCGAATTTTTTGCGCCATACGGAGAAGGGGAACGCGCGCAGGTTTGGGGGGCGACCATTCCGCTTGAACAAGCGCCCAATGCGCACGCGCTCTTCGATATCGAATTGGATTATCTCTATGATGCCTTGATGCGTTGTCGCCTGGAGCGGTTAAGTTTGCCTGCGCCGCCACCGGAACAACTGGCGGTTTTTGATTTTCCGATTCGTTTTGCCGAAGCCCGCAGGAAACTCGGACAATTTGCCTCGGCGCTGTTCAGACCGAATCCCTTCAGCGAAAAGCCACTGCTCAGGGGATTCTATTTTACCAGCAGCGGTGCCAATAAAATTCCCGGTGTTCAACCGGATGCGGCTCCGACAACTGCCGGTAATGGATTCTTTTCCGAAGTTTTTTTCAAAGATGTTCTATTCAGAGATCGCGATATTGCTGCCTCCTTTCAAGCCGCCAAAGAAAATCCCCATCGCCTGCGAACCATCGGATTGGCTGTGGCAACGACTCTGACCTTTCTGCTTTCGGCAGCCCTTTTGATTTCATTTTTTAATAACCGGGATTTAGTCGCGCGGGCACGACATGCCGGCGTGGACGTTGAAAAAAACGTGCAGATTTACGCCAATAAAGATTTCACGAAACGCTCGCTTCAGGAGACGCAGGTTGAATTTCAGGCGCTCGATAATCTGCGCGATATTCTGGTCAGGCTTGAAGATTACGAGAAAAATTCTCCTCCCTTAACTTATCGATTCGGCTTGTATTCGGGAAATGCGGTTCTCCCGTATTTAAGAACCATCTATTTTGATGCCATCCACCAGAGATTTTTAAAACCTTCATTCGAGGCATTGGAAGCCGATTTGCAGAGGTTTGCGGCAGGGGAGCGCAGCCTTAAACCGACGATAACCGGTGGCGGATTATCCGCGGCAATCTCGACGAATTCCTCGACCAATCAAGCAACCTCTGTCAATGAAGATTTGGGCATTTATTATGACCGCTTGAAAACTTATTTAATGCTCAGCGATTATCGCAAAAAAAACGAGGCGGCTTTCCTGGTCGGGCAATTGGCAGATTACTGGAAGAAGAATGCGCCGGTTGAATTGGAAAAATCCGCGTTAGAACATCTCAGTTTCTATGCCACTATCGCGGGACTTGAAACCGCGCCGCACTATCAGGCAAATGAAAAATTGATTGGCGAATCGCAACAGCGATTAATTTCCTATCCTCCCAGCAATCGTTTTTACAAGCGAACCATTGGGGAAATCGGCGCGCGCATTCAACCCCTCAGTGTCGATTCCATACTGGAAGGACGAACCACCGGGTCTTTGAAAGGTTCCTATCTGGTTCAGGGAAGTTTTACGCTTGTCGGATATAAGGAATTTGAAAAGGCGATTCCCGAAGCCGCGGCAAAAATCAAAGAAGAAGACTGGGTGATGGGGAGTGTGCGCGGTGAAACCCAGGATCAGAATATCAGTGATGAAGAATTGAAGAAAAAACTCTGGTCGTTTTACTTTTCCGATTATGCACAGGAGTGGCGCAAGTTTTTGCACGGACTGAATGTTCAGGAACCCAGAACCAAACAGGATTCCATTGATACGCTGAGAGAACTGGCTGCCAACAATTCGCCAATGAAACGGGTGATGGAAGAGGTCAGCCGACAAACCAAATTGTCGCAGGCGAAAAGCGAAGGGTGGTGGGGATGGATTACAGGGCTGTTCTCATCGCAGGCAAACAGCAATACCAATGTCAGTGAAGTTGAAAAAGATTTCGACCCATTATACAAATTTACCAACTCGGAAGGCTCAAAAGAATCACCGGCGATTTCTGCCTATCTGACGATATTAACTACCATGCGCGATGGGCTGGGCGATCCTTCAAAATCCGTGCTTACGCAAAAAGAGGGCGAGAACCTGCAAAAAGCTGAACAACAAATCGGTAATCTCCTGGCAACTTTTACGACGGCTGCGACCTCGGAAGCCGGTCGCGTGCTGAGGCAACCGTTGAGTCGGATTCGCGAGATGGGCAATGTAGGTGAATTAGACCAGATTACGCAAATTTGGCGCAATCAATTATATCCGCTGGCTGTGAGGTTGCAGGATGGCTATCCTTTTTCTGCATCAGGGGAAGTCGCCATCACCGAACTTGCGGGATTCCTCAATCCGCAGGACGGGAAATTTTCTCAATTTTTTAAAGAAAAACTGGCGACCTCTTTTGAAGATGTGAACGGTCAATATACATTGAAAGAATCGGGGGCTTTCCGGTTGACGCCGGAGTTCATTAAATACCTGAACGAAGTGCGACAACTTCAGGAAGCTTTATTTCCGAATGGTTCAAAAGAAGCGAATTTCAGCGGCACGCTTTCAATAGACCCGGCGGCGGGCGATGCGGTAATTGAGATTGGCAATGATCGCGTCAGTCAAACAACGCCATCAGTAAAGTTCAACTGGCCGCCAAAGACTGGCGCGTCAGGAGCCAGAATTTCATTTACTCAAGGCGGAGATAAAGCCTGGACTGGCGACTGGGGATTATTCAAGATGTTCCAGGAGGGAAGCGGTGGCAATAGTTCGCCGCAAGGCGACGGGCAATTTCAATTAATCTGGCGAGTCGGTGCTGGGAGCATCAAAGCCAAACTCAATACTGGCGATAAGAATCCCTTTAGAATTTTAAATCTTTGTCGGCAGATGAAAGTACCTGAGCGGATTCGAGAATAACCCAAGTGCCAAATAAGAAGCCCTAACGATGACCGCCCACATTAACCTGAAGTTCTCCTCTGGTTCAATCATCGCATGTCGAGTCCGATAATCAATCTTACGTACAATTCAACCCCCTCACCCTTATAACTCTAATCCTCTCATTCATGCTTTATTCTACTCACTTCCCGTGTTATCAGACTTTAGTTTAATTAATTTTGGAAATATAGTGCGCTTGCAATTAAATAAGTAGCGTACTATATTGCACTGTTGAAATTATCTCCGTTTAACGATTAGAGGAGGCACGATGGCAGTTATTAATTTTGAAACTTCTCCAGAGCAATATCACCACTGGAAGCTGTCCATTGACGGGCAGGTAGCAACCTTGGCAATGGACGTCGATGAAGAGGAAACCCTGGCGGAGGGTTATAAATTGAAACTCAACTCCTATGATTTAGGGGTTGATATCGAACTCGCCGATATGATTCAGCGACTGCGATTCGAGCACCCAGAGGTCAAGGTGGCGATCATCACCAGTCTCAAACCGCGAATCTTCTGCGCGGGCGCTAATATTTACATGCTTGGTCATTCAACTCATGCAGCCAAAGTCAATTTCTGCAAATTCACCAATGAAACCCGCTGCGCCATTGAAGATGCTTCAAGTCATTCAGGTCAACGCTACATTGCAGCTTTAAATGGCACAGCCTCAGGCGGTGGCTATGAACTCGCCATTGCCTGTGATGAAATCTATCTGGTTGATGATGGGAACTCTGCCGTGTCGCTTCCCGAAGTCCCGTTACTTGGTGTCTTGCCCGGCACTGGCGGACTCACACGACTTGTCGATAAACGCAGAATTCGCCGCGATATTGCCGATGTCTTCTCAACCCTTGCCGAAGGCTTCAAAGCCAAACGCGCCAAAGCCAGCGGACTTATCGATGGCTTTTTCTCTACTTCAAAATTTCAAGAGGGCATCAATGAACGGGTTAAAATCTTAATCGAATCAACCCACCCGATAACCGAAACCGGTATCAAATTACAGCCATTAAAAATTGCGGATTCTGAAACCCTTCGTGCTTATGAATATGTCGCTTTAAACTTTCATCGAGAGCAACGCTACGCCGACCTAACTATATCCGTGCCCGATACCCCGCAACCCACTGAACCGGAAACCATCAAAGCCTTGGGCGATAGTTACTGGGCGCTTCAGGCTTACCGGGAACTTGATAACGCACTCTTGCATCTGCGCGTCAATGAACCTGAAATCGGGCTGGTCTGTTTGCGAACCAAAGGCAATCCCGAACAGCTTCTCTCCATTGATGCAACCCTCAATAAACATCGCGATCATTGGTTGATTCGTGAAATCATCTTACACATGGCGCGGGTGCTGCGCCGTTTGGATCTCACAGCTAAAAGTTTTTTTGCCATCGTCGAACCCGGCAGTTGTTTTGCCGGAAATTTATTAGAGGTGGCGCTCGCAGCTGATCGCATCTATATGCTGGACGACCCGGCGCAAAAAATCGAACTGATTACCAGTTCTTTAAATGATTCGGCGTTACCGATGAGCAACCGGCTTTCGCGGCTGCAATCGCGCTTTCTTGCCACCCCTGAGCGCGTCGCAGAGATTCTCGAACAACAACGCTTCGACACCAAAGCGGCTCTGGAAGCCGGTTTGGTGACTTCTGCGCCTGACGATCTCGACTGGGACGATGAAATCCGTCTGGCAATCGAAGAACGCACTTCCCTGTCGCCGGATGCCTTAACCGGCATGGAAGCCTCTTTGCGGTTTGCCGGTCCTGAAACACAGGACACCAAAATTTTCGGACGCTTGACGGCATGGCAAAACTGGATTTTTCAAAGACCGAATGCCACAGGCGAACACGGGGCGCTGACGAATTATGGCAAGCCCACACAACCGAAATTTGATTATCGAAGAACCTAACAGGAGAATTTTATGAGCCTTTATGATCGCATTCCTAACAATGTCAATTTGTCCGAAGACCCGCATCTGCAACGCGCCCTCGAAAAATGGTTGCCCAATTACCTCGAATGGTGGCGCGAAATGGGACCTGACGGTTTTCAGGATAAGGATATTTATTTGCGAACTGCCGTGAGCGTTGAACCGAACGGTTGGGCGCATTTCGATCATGTGAAAATGCCTGATTATCGCTGGGGCATCTTCCTGACCCCTGCGGAATCCGACGCCACTATCGGCTTTGGCGATAATTTCGGCAAAGCCGCCTATCAGGAAGTGCCCGGCGAATTTCGCAACCCCCTGCGTCGCATCATCGTCACCCAAGGCGACACCGAACCGGCATCGGTCGAGCAACAACGACAACTCGGACACACCTGCCCTTCGCTTTACGATTTGCGCAATCTCTTTCAAGTCAATGTCGAAGAGGGGCGTCACCTCTGGGCAATGGTTTATCTACTGCACAAATATTTTGGACGCGATGGACGCGAAGAGGCTGAAGAGTTATTGCAACGTCGCAGCGGCAATCCCGACAAACCGCGCATCCTGCAAGCCTTCAATCAACCCTGCGATGACTGGCTGAACTTTTTCTGCTTCACGATGTTTACAGACCGCGATGGCAAATATCAACTGGCGGCGCTTTCGGAATCCGGTTTTGAACCCTTGGCGCGCACCTGTCAGTTTATGCTTACAGAAGAGGCACATCATATGTTCGTCGGCGAAACCGGCATCGGTCGCATCGTCAAACGCACCGCCCAACTCATGAAGGAAAACGAAGATGTGACAAAGGTCGGCGGCATCCCGCTTTCGATCATTCAAAAATATATCAACTACTGGTTTACCTATTCGCTTGATCTATTCGGCGGCGAAATCAGTTCCAATTCGGCGGACTTCTTTGCAGCCGGTCTGAAAGGACGGTTCCAGGAACAGAAGAAATACATCGACCACATCGCCATCGAAGGCTCAACCAAAATCGATTACCTGGAAGGCGGCGTCATCAAAACTCGCGAAGTACCACTGCGTAACGGGCTGAATGAAGTGTTGCGCGCCGAATATATCAGCGATAGTGAACGCGGGCTGGCGCGTTGGAATAAGTTCATTGAAGACCAAGGCATCACCGAACGCCTCTATATTCCAAGCAAACGATTCCATCGCCATGTCGGTGAATTTGCCGGAAGTTTCTTCGATGTTTACGGCAATCCGTTATCGAAAGCGGAATTTGAACGTCGCCAAGGTGAATGGCTGCCAACCCTCGAAGACCGTCTCTATGTGAAAAGCCTGATGCAGCCGGTTTTCGAGCCGGGTAAAATTGCCAACTACATTGCGCCGCCCACCAGCGGCATCAATGGCAAGCCGTTCGATTTTGAATATGTTCGTCTTTAATTTCGTTGCCGAGTTGCTTGTCAATGCGATGGTTCAATGAATGAACGAGAGAAAAATTCGCTTTTAAAAAACATCGGTCTGCGCGTGAGAAACCGTCGTCTTGAAGCCGATTTGACGATTCGCGAATTGGCTTCACGCGCAGACCTCTCCTTGCGTTTCATTAATCAACTCGAAGCCGGACAAGGCAACATTTCGATTGCCGGTCTGGCGCGTGTCGCGCAGGCGCTTTCCTGCTCTCTAAATGAATTGCTCCCGCCGACCAATAGCGATCACTCTTTGCGCTCACAGGTCTGGAAAAAGTTTTCCGAATGCAGTGAAGCCGATTTACAGGCGTTGCAGGAATGGTTCGCAATGCGCGCGAAAACCCTGCACTCCAAATTTATTGCCCTCATCGGTCTGCGCGGCGCCGGGAAATCAACCATCGGTGAATTATTAGCCAACAAACTGAACACCGAATTTATAGAACTCGACGCGCATATCGAAAAAGCCGCGGGTATGAAACTCGGAGAAATTTTTTCGATTCACGGAGAAAATTATTATCACAGGCTTGAAGCAGAAGTTTTGCAAAAACTTTTCCGCAACTCGAAAAGCTGTGTGCTCGCCGCAGGCGGCTCCATTGTCAACGACACGGAAAGTTGGAATCTCGTCAAACGGTTCTGCTTTACCGTCTGGTTACGCGCAACTCCGAGAGAGCATATGACCAGAGTGTTGAATCAAGGCGACCTCAGACCGATGAAAGATAATCCCTCGGCGATGACCGAACTGAAAGCCCTGCTTGCCCGCCGCGAATCTGTATACGCTGAATCGGAACTCACAATCAGCACCTCAAGAAAGCATCCACAACAAATCGCTGACCTGATCGCGCAAAAAATCAATAAACATCGGACAACTCAGCTCAAAAATCCGAAAGCCGGTTAAGCTTTCAATTAATCATCATTGTCTTTTTTCTTCTTGAAGGGGTTCAATTTTTTAAAGGTTCCCCAAACGCCACCATCCTTTTTCTTATCTTTCTTCGCTTTTTTGTCTTCATCCTTTTTATCGTTCTTATCGTCATTATCATCATTGGAATCTTTTTTCGTCGCCGTCTTATTCGGCTCCTGTTTAGTTTCAGGTTGCGGTTTTACGGTTCGTTCGCGACGTTTGGTTGCGGGCTTTGAGGTCTCGCTTTTGCCTGCGGGCGCTTCATCGACAATGGCGATGGGTTTCTCCGTTTGCTCCTCTTTCGGCGCTTCAACCGAACCGTTGCCAGCTTCCGAAATCGTTGGTGTGACCGCTGATTTTTCTTCTCTGCTCCTTCCTGCTGATGACGAATTGGCATTGCCCTTTTGCCTAACCGTTTCAGAGTCACTCTGTAATAGTAGCGGTGGAATGAACCAAAAACTGATGATCAGCAAAAGTGTGAAAAGCCCTGCGCCAACGAAATATTTTTTGTTGATTTGTTGATTGAATGGCTGCCATTTTTTAATCAATCCCGAAAACCGAAAAGACCGCTTCTGATTTGTTTCAACGCCAACTGCTAAAGGGACATTCAAAGGTGTATTCAATTGTGGTGATACAGGCGATTGCCAGTACATCGGGTGATTGGTTTTTCCGGTAATCCCCTGTGAGCCGTTGTCGCTGGCAACTCTGGTCTCTTTTAACCGGTTTGCTTCATCCGCCAATCGCGTCTCTCGTACGCCTTCGCTGGCATCAGGCAAGCGCGTCTCTTTGATAACCGGCGCAGGCGGTTTGGAACCATCAACCAGGGTAGTGATTTTTTCCTTAGGGTTCTTAGCTTTTTGAATGCCCGCAACCTTGCTGCTTGAACGCTTCCCTTCTTCGACATTCGCGGAGGCGCTCTTTACACCGGCAAGCAAAGTCAAACGAAATTCATCGGCGGTTTGAAATCGCGCTTCCGGTCTTTTTGCCAACGCCCGCATAATCGCCTGCTCCAGTGCCAGGGGAATCTGTTTGGCAAAGGTGCGCGGTGGAATCGGCGCATCGTCAATCTGTTTGCGCATCAACTCGTATTCGCTGTTGCTTTGAAAAGGCACGCGCCCGGTGAGCATTTCATAAAGCAGAATGCCCAGACTGTAAATATCCGAACGAATATCGGTCTCTTCACCGCGCACCTGTTCGGGCGACATATACTCTATTGTGCCGATGAGATTGCCTGACCGTGTGAAGCGTGAACTGCCCATCGCCCGGGCAATCCCGAAATCCATCACTTTGACCAATCCCGCGTGCGTCAACATGAGGTTTGCGGGTTTCACATCGCGATGAATGATGCCGAGTCGATGAGCGTGCGCCATGCCTTCAAGCGCCATCGCAAACAACTCAATGGCACGGGCAACCGGAATCGCGCCGGTTTGCCGTATGAGTTGTTCAAAGGTGTAGCCTTGAACATATTCCATCACCATAAACAGGTCATCGCCCTGGCGCGTGAAACTATAAAGCGTCGCAATGTTGGGGTGGTTCAATTTCGCAAGGGTGATGGCTTCGGCGCGAAACCGTTCAACCAATGCCGACCGTCTGCTTAATTCCGAACGCAAAACTTTAATCGCCACGGGACGTTCCAGCATCAGGTCAATGCCTTTATAAACTTCGCCCATTCCGCCTTCACCGATTTTTTCAGTGATTTTGTAATTGCCTACGATATAGCCGATCATTGCAATACCTCCGTTTCCCGCGTCGGTTTCACTTCCCTGCTCTCACCATTTTCACGCGCCATTAAACTGACCACGCCCACAGTGATGTTGTCGTAACCGCCTCGCGATTTCGCTAAATCGATCAATACCTCACAGGCGCTATAAGGCGAATTTTCAATAATCGCGGTTTTCATTTCCCCATCTTCCACGAGGTCGTAAAGCCCATCCGAACAGAGCAAAAATTTATCGCCGACACGCACTGGCAAAGGGTGTGTCCAGGTGGCGACTTCTACGATAGGATGACTGCCGAGCGCCCTTAAAATCACATTCTTTTCAGGATGCTGACGTGCCTGCGAAACGCTTAACACCCCGCGTCTGACCATCTGCATGACTGCCGAATGGTCTTCGGTCATCAGATAAATTTCTCCGTCGCGAATCAGATACAGACGACTATCCCCGATGTGCGCCGAGATTGCCGAACCATTTTGCAAAACCAAAGCCGTGCAGGTGGTTCCCATACCCAAAAGATTCGGGTCTCTGGCGGCTTCCAGATAAATCGCGCTGTTGGCTTCAAGAATCGCGTTTTCCAGCGCCGATTGCGCATCGGCATTTTTTTCATAATAGAACCGGCTGACGACCTCAATCGCCAAACGACTCGCGACTTCACCGCCGCTATGTCCGCCCATGCCATCCGCCACCAGAAAGAGCATCCCTTTTTTCGCAAGCATCTCCGGGTCATTCGGTTTGATGTACCGACCATTATCTTCATTGATGGCGCGATGGCACCCAACATCCGAAAGAAAACTCGCGACAACATCATAGGAAACTTGCGGCGCGTTTTCGGGCGACTCGGATGGAAAATCCTGATGATGAGCGGTGGAAATTTTTTTCATACCAAATCGTGATTGAATGCCTTTCCAAAAGCTGAACATAGCGTGACCTCTTATTCTTTCTTTAAGGTGATGACGTATTCCGGTTTTTCAGTGACCGCAAACTCGACCTTCTCATTTAAAAATCCTTCGCTCTTTAGCAAGAGATTCACCGGCTCTCCCAATCGCGCCTTAATTTCATAAGGGGTTTTGCCGACCAACTGCCCGTTGCTGTAAACCTCTGCCTGACCGTTCGCAGCAATAATTTTTACGGTTCTCAGCGTTGCATCTTTGGTCGATGGCGGTTGCGATGGATTTTGACGCGACGGCTCGGCAACTTTCGGTGAATGATCTTCAGGCCAGAAGGCGATACCCAGTCCCAATAAAACGACAACCAGTAAGGATGCGACGGCAACCCAGCCGAACTTGCGCTGCCCGAATTGTTCCAGCACAACGCCGATAGAAAACGGCTCAACAGCGATTTTCTCTCCGCTGTTTGGTTTTTCCTGCAAATCCTCAGTCACCGAGAGGCGTTTGACATCTTCAAACAATTCCTGTGTCGTTTGATAGCGCGCCGCAGGATTTTTTTTCAAACAGCGGGCAATCACCTGCTCGACGGCTTTCGGGAGTTCCGGGTTGATAACCGTCGGCGGCACATACTCGCTCTTCAAAATGCTTTCACATAAGCGACCAAGGGTGGTGGCATCAAACGTCACTTTCCCGGAAACCATTTCATAAAAGACGCTGCCCAGCGCCCAAATATCGGAACGCTCATCGGCAACCTCGCCTTTGACCTGTTCCGGCGACAGGTATTGCAAGGTGCCGATGACCGAACCGGTGGCGGTCAGTTGCGGCGAAGTTTCGCCTTTGGCAATGCCGAAATCGAGAATTTTTACTTCGCCTTTGGCATTGATCTTGATGTTGTTGGATTTGATGTCGCGATGCACGATGCCATTATCGTGAATGTAATGGATGGCTTCGACCACGCTTTTAAAAATTCGCAGCGCATCTGCCAGAGGTAACGCGCCCGACAAGCGAATCTTTTCATCAAGCGTTTGCCCGTCGATGTATTCCATCACGATGCAGCATCTGCCGTCGGCTTCAATGAAATCGAAAAGCGTCGCGATGTTCGGGTGATGCAGACGCGCTTGCAGTTGGGCTTCGTTGCGGAAACGTTGAACGAGTTGTTGATTATTGTGGGTTTGCGTCAGCATTTTTACGGCAACCACTCTTCCGAGTCTGGTATGAACGCCGCGATAGACTTCGCCCATCCCACCGGCACCGATAAAATCAATCAATCTGTAATCCCCGATTGTCGAATTTAAATTTGCTCTGTTTCTCATCGCCGTTCTCCAACTCATCATTAAAACTAAAATTGACCAGGTGGTTGATGACTGCCGCCAATCAACCACCTGCCACCGTTCAGTTAATCGCCTTTCTCGTCGGGTCCATAATTTCCAGACCGAAACGAATCGGCACCGCTGCGGAGGCTTGGAAATCCGAAACCACGCCGTAGGTGTAGATGGCAATGACCCGCCCTTTTTCGTCAAACACCGGACCGCCGCTGTTGCCGCCACCTGTAGTATTGATGGTCAATTGATAAGCATCGCCCATCAGGCTGAAGAAAGAATCTTTGCCGGGTCCGCCGGGTTGGTCGCGCATAACTCGCGAAATGAAACCGGCGCTCAAGGTTGCATTGGGAACCACGCCTTGCTGTTTGCGATTGAAATTGTCGCCCCAGTTCTTTGCGCCAATGAAGCCAATCATATCGGGTGAGCCGCCGGGATAACCTAAAACGATGGTCTGGTCGCCGGTTTTCACCGACTCATAATTGTCGTGCAGTTCAACGGTCGGCACCGGCGCGGGGGCGCTGATTTTCACCAATGCTGCATCGTGATGCTCGGAGGTCGGGCCTAAGGTTGCCGGGAATCGCTGCGCCGATTTTGAAAAAGTCACATAGAGCGAATCGTTGCGACCTTCGACGGCAGGTTTGCCGAGTTGCCCCGCGCCGAATTGTTGGGTGTCGGCGGGAATCCAGCGGAACGGTTGCGCCACGAGCGCCGGTTCGCCATTCTGTTGCATCGCCGGTCTGCCGTCGCGACCGAGAATGACTCCCGGAAATGCCCATTTCTCCCAGCCTTGATAACGGGTCTTCCAGGCAGCCGCCACATGTTTATTGGTCATAATGAAGCCATCGCTTGAAACGCAGAAACCGCTTCCGGTGTGCGGTCCGCCGACGGGCAACAACGCATCTTTATCGTTGTATTCGACAAGCAGCGGTTCATAAGCATTTTCGACAATCGTATAAGCCATCACCCAGCGGCGTCCGTCCGGGACGATTTGCCGCAGTTGGCCATTCTGGTCTTTGTAGAAATTCGGCACGAATTTGAAATGCAGCGGTTGACCGTTGCGATTGTTGAGCAGTTGCCAGGTGACTTCGAGATACACCACCGCATCGGTGTGGGCTTCGGCAATTTCACCCGGCGTCATTGGCGAAGTTCTTTCTTTGAGTTTGGCGATTTCGCTGCCGGTGGTAGCGCCCTGTGAAGCGAGATTTTGCTGGAATTGATTGGCATCCACTCTGCCTTTGTAAAACAACACGCCGGCAACCAGAGCGACAATCAAGCACAACGCCGCGCCGCCGGCGATCATCCAGGTGCGATTTTGTTTACTGGCTTGCGAGACCAGGCGTTCGACTGTGGCTTTGCCGACGCGCGTGCTGTTACCCACACCGGTTGCTGCCGCAGCCGCTTGCGCCGCGGGGATTGCGCCTTCGCGAGTTGGCGGCATGGGGATGGCGGTCGGAGCGAGGTTTTCATCGCCGACGCGGGTGGCGCGGATGAAGTTTTCCGGTTTCGGTTCGATGTCGAACTCGAATTCGGGACCGCCCGCGCCAAATTGCACGAGGTCGCCCGGAGCAATCTTTGCCGTCCCGACAATGCGTTGTTTGTTGATGAAGGTGCCATTGCGGCTGCCTAAATCGGTAATCACAAATTGCGAAGCGTCCGATGCATCGCGGGAAATTTTGGCGTGTTGACGACCGACCAGATCGTCTCTGTCGGGGTCGTATTTAACGGTTGACGCGGGGTCGCGTCCGATGACCAGTTCATTGAATAGGTTAAGAGGAAATTCCTCTACTTGATTGACCTTTGATCCGTTTAAATGTCTGAGTACGATTCTTTCCATTTTAGTGACCTCCATTAAGTTGGTTTAAATTTTTTGTGCCCGTTGTGGGCAATTTCGATAAAAGCCGGAAGAGAGGTCACTACGGTTGAATTCATCGCCTCTCTTGCTGCTCACTGAGTAACGCGATAACGATTTGCAATTTGGCTCAGAAATATTTGAGGTTTTTTAAAATTTTTTGACGCTTGCAGACCTATCGGCGCAAGGTTTCCGTTGGCGCTCACAGCGCGACCACGCAAGCCCGACCGGCATGAACGTCGTAGACGCGATTCAACATCGGCGTTTATCGTCAATTACCGCCTATGCCTTATTCTTTTCATTGCGATACCTGACCAGACAACCGATGCCAGCGATAAACACGCCAAACGCCGCCGGATTCACCGGTTTTCCCTGCGGGCCAAACAGCATGAAAGCCACCAGGAAAAGTCCTACAACTAAACAAAAAATTCCTATGATTAAATAGATTTGTTTATTCATTTTTTTCTCCATTCTTGATTGATTTAATTTCGAGCGAATTGCTTGCTCACCTGATAACGCGAGAAGCTTTTTCGGATTGGCTCAAATTTTTTCAGAAATTTTTGAGCCGATTTTTATTGACTCATCATATTGGGAATTGAAGGCGGGTTGAGCATTGAAGGGATTGCAGAAACGTAACCGTTCATTCGATAAAAATAGATAAAATTGCCCGAAAAATCATCGATTTTTAAAATAGCGCGAGTTATTCACCACCCGATTGAATGGCGAAATTAAAAGGGCTGGCACAGTTGATTGCGCCAACCCTTAACTTCGCTCGTCGGCGATTTCATTATTCGGAATCATATGAAGAGTAATCATATGAGGATGAATAATCGGTCGTCGATGAATAATCCGAAGCATAGGACGCATCGGTCGAATAATCATATCCGCCATACGACGCATCCGGGACATCCGAGTATTGGTCATAAGCGCCGTTGTGTTCGCCTAAATCGCCATAATAATCGGCAGTGTCTTGATGTTCACCGGCTTCGGCTTGATACATTGCAGCGTTATCGAAATCGCCCTGCGCTGCATAAGCTTCGGCATCCTGTTGATAGCCGTCAGCGATGTCCTGCTGCCAGGTTGCCATATCCATGTTGGCATATTCCTGTTGCGCTTCTGCCGCGTGGTCTGCGCCACCGCCTTCAATATCGCCCCACTGCGTATAGGTCGCTGCATCACGCGAAGCATCACGCGCCGCTTCATAATCGCCAGCTTGCGCATAAGCAGATTGTTGTTCTTCCAGATCAGCCGCTTTGTCCTGATAATAATCTGCCATCGTCAGGTCGCTTGCGTCGCTGCCGTGAAGCATTGAACTATCGCCCGCTTCCCACGCGGCATTTTCGGCATCTTCGCGATACTGCGAAGCCGCTTCATAATCGCCCGCTTCAATGGCTTCGTCGGCTTTCGCCTGGGCTTCCGTTGCCAAATCGAAATTCGCCTGAGCCTCCGTATCAACTTCGGATTCGGCGCTTTCGGCGCTTTCTTCTGAAGTCGTATCCACAGAATCGAAGCTGCTGAAACTGCTGCCGGAATCAACCGAAGAATAAGCCATCGGGTCGCTTGCAAATCCCGAATCCAGACTGGTGGCATCGAAATCGGTTGTGGTCGTGAAATCGGCGCTGGCATCAAAAGCCAAATCGTTACCAGCAAGTTCATCTGTGGAAACTTCTTCGCTAATCAATTCACTGGTGACATAAGCATCAGGGGCGCTGATTACTTCAGCGTCGGTAATATCCTGATTATCTTGTGCCACATCCGTTGAATCCGAATCGTCAACGTGGTCAAACACGGCTTCAATCACTTCTTCAATCAACGTTTCGCCATCCCCGTCTTTATCGGAAAGCAGGGCGTCATCGGTAGCGATAATTTCAACCACAGTAGTTTCGCCGTTGGCATCTTCGGCAATGATAATTACTTCGTTGTTATTGGTCATTTTTTATATCCTCTCTTTTATCCAATCTTGATTTAAGCGTCTTCCGCCTTCACCAAGTAACGCGAGAAGGGTTTTCAAATTGGCTCAAATTATTTTTTATTTTTTTGGCGAGTCGTCCAACCGACAAGTAAAAAGTTAAAAGTAATAACCAAGGTGTGGTTTTTGCCTGGTGAATTTCAGCTATTGGGCTTTCAAAAATGCCCATAAAAAATGTTTGATAAATCAAGTAAGGGAGACAAGCCTGCGCTCATCTCCCTTTTTCGCCGGTTACGCTTATTTATTTTCAGTCTCCGTCGTCCATCTCATTTTCGCGTTTCAATTCCTCATTATTCGCCGGTTTTCCCTCAGCGGGTTTCTTTTTCAAGGTGTTGATTTTGCCGCACGCGGAATTCGGACATTTCACATTGAGCACGTCTTTTTCCGCCAACAGTTTTCGCGGAATGCGCATGGCGGTCTGGCAATGCGCGCAGTTGAGTTTAACGGTTTCTACTGAATTGACCTGCGGCTCGGCAACCGGTTTGGGTTGGTTTGCCACTTTGGGCTGGTTTGCCACCGGCGGCAAAACTCTCGGCGCAGGCGCTTTCGGCAATACATTCAAAATCATTGCGCGTTTGTAATTCATCTGCGGATCATTGGCAAACTCGCGCATCAGTTTCAAACGCCGCGTAATATAAGGCGTCGAAGATGACAGCATTTCAGAAAGTTTTGTCATTTCATCGTCGCAGTCTTCCTGTTGCTCCATCCACGCTTCGATATTGATCTGGCGATAGAGCATCGAAGATTTCAATGCCCACGACAGCAACACGCGACGCGCTACCTCTTCGCTGCCAACGGCAAGTAAACCTGCGCGGTCGGCAGTAATTTCCGCCTGTCTTGCCCACGCGAGCAGCGGGATTTCCAGCGCGCTTTCGACCCATTGAGTCGGGTTCATGGCTTTCGATACCATTGAAAAAACCCCGCCTGCCATGAGTCCGCGTCTTGGTCCCTGTTCGCCAACTAGAAAAGTGCCGACGGTTTTCCAAAGCGCGTGACCGGCGCGGCAATGCCCCATTTCACGGGCTAAAATGAACAACAAATCATCGCCCCGGAAATTGGTGATAATCGCGGTTCCCAAAACTACAAAAGCATTGTCATCGCTGCCGAAAGTCAGCGCGTCCCACATCCGGTCGCCCGACACATAAACTTCCGGCATATACCGCATCCCCAGAATGCGCGCCGCTTTGACCGCCTGAAAGTAGACTTCCGGCAATTGCTTTTCGCCCAATCGAATGGCGTTCAAGGTGGTTTCAACCCAGCGTCGCCCGATTTTATCGGAAATCGATTTTGCCACGCTTTGCAGCGGGCCGATGGAACGCAGTTTCGACATCGCCGCGCCGTCCTGTGCCCATTGAAAGGCTTCACAATCCAACCGGTAATTTGCGGCTAACGGGCGCAGCCAACGGCACTCGGAACAGACAAGAATTTTTTCATGCAATCGCGAACCATCGCCGCCACAGGTCGCGCAAAATTTAAGGGCTGGCATTTGTCCGTTGTAGGGTTGCATCTGATTGCCGAATTGATTGGGTATAAATTGCTGATTGGGCGCGAAACCATTCATCTGCCGGTTGCCATTAAAGGGCTGCATCTGCCCGAAATGTTGCGGCTGATTCATATTCAAATTTTGTTGCACGGGGTTTGCCGGTCGCTCAGGAATCAATGGCGTGCCGCATTTGTCGCAAAAACGACTCCCTGGCATTGACGGCAATCCGTGTCCTTTCGGACAAATCAAGTTGGCTTGGTTGGTGGCGATGGCGTTCATTTTCATAATCTCCGATTTTTAATAATGAGCCGTTTTCCCGGCTCACTCAGTAACGCGAGAACTCAAAAAAAATCGGCTCAAAAATTTTTCATCTTGAGCCGAATAAAATTTTAATATTCGCGATTGGCAGCACTGCTGCATTGATTTTCCTTAATAACCGCCATAAGAAGCAAAAAGCGAGAGCAGGTAAAAGCCGCCGCATAAAAGCGAAAGTCCTGTGCCGACCATGCCGACATAAAAGCCGGTTTGCGCAAAGCCTTTTCCGGCAAGCGGCGCGCGCCCTTCGTCAATGGCATTTATTTCCATTTTGCCGAGAATCATTCCGGGAATGCTGGCAAACAACCCACAGAGAAAAACGCCGACGATACTTAAAATCATCGCCGTGATAGCGCGTCCGCTGGCGCTTTGTCTGGGTTGATTAAATTGGTGATTGAACTGTTGTTGTCCGTTAAAATTCTGTTGATTGAATTGTTGATTCGCCAGTAATGGCTGCGCGCAGGCTCGACAAAATTGCGCGCCCATCTGATTATCTATACCGCACTGATTGCAATTCATTTCCGATTTCCTCCTACCTTTTATTCTGGTCTTCAATAGTCGTTTTAAATTGAGCATTAATTGTTGCTCACCGGGTAACGCGAGAACGGGTTTGCGATTGGCTCATTTTCCATAATCTTTTTTCCTAAAATTGACAGGTACTTTTTGAGCAGATATTCTCGGCAGCATAGATTGAATCAATTCGCGCAATCGGAGGTGTATCCATATGTCTTCCTCACCCAAAGACGTCACCCAATTGCTGGTTGATTGGCAAGGCGGTGAACCGCAGGCGCTTGAAGAGTTATTGCCGCTGGTCTATCAGGAACTCCATCGCTTAGCCGACCATTATTTGCGCCGCGAGCGCGTCGGCCATACTTTGCAGGCGACCGCCTTAATCAACGAAGCCTATTTGCGAATCATTGATCAAAAAGCGGTCAACTGGCAGAATCGCGCCCATTTCATCGGCGTTGCAGCACAAATGATGCGCCGCATACTCGTAGACCATGCGCGCAGTCATCTCTACGCCAAACGCGGCGGCGGAGCGCAGAAACTGACGATTGATGCCGCTATCGAACTTCCTCAACAGGAACGTGATTTGGATTTGGTGGCGCTCGATGACGCCTTGCAGAGACTCGAACAGATTGACCCAAAACAGAGCAAAATCATCGAACTCCGCTTTTTCGGCGGACTCACCATCGAAGAAACCGCCGAAGTTTTAAAAATTTCTCCGGCGACTATTAAACGCGAATGGAATTGGGCAAAAGCCTGGCTTTATCGTGAACTGAAAAATGAGTGAAGAAAACCTACAGCAGACGCTTGATTACAGTTCAAAGCGTTATCATCAGGTCAAAGAAATCTTTCAGGTGGCGCTCGATAAACTGCCCGCTGAGCGCGAAGCCTATCTCAATGAAGCCTGCGCCGATGACCCGCTGTTAAAACAAGAGGTCGAAGAATTACTGGCAATGAACGAGGAAGCCGATGACTTCATCGAAGCCCCTGCCTTTCGCCCTCCTGATGATTTCATCACCAAAAAAGACGAAGCGGTTTTTGAAGGTCGTCGGCTGGGCAATTATCAAATCATCCGCGAAATCGGACACGGCGGCATGGGCGCGGTTTACCTCGCCACCCGTGCCGATGACCAGTACAAAAAACGTGTCGCCATCAAACTCATACGCGGCGGCGCTGATAATGAATTTATTCGTCGCCGCTTTTTGAGCGAACGCCAGATTCTCGCAAGTTTAGACCACCCCAACATTGCCAAGCTCCTTGATGGCGGCACCACCGAAGAAGGTATTCCCTATCTGGTGATGGATTACATCGAAGGCTTGCCGATTGATGATTATTGCGACCGCAATAAACTGACGACCGCCGAGCGTGTGCGTCTGTTTCGCACAGTCTGTTCGGCGGTGCATTACGCGCACCAGAATCTGGTCATTCATCGCGACCTCAAACCCGGTAACATCCTGGTCAGCCAGGATGGCACGCCACATCTACTCGATTTCGGCATCGCCAAATTACTCAATCCCGCGTTATCGAATTTGACGCTGGATTTAACCGCAGGTCCAATGGGACCGATGACGCCCGAATATGCCAGCCCTGAACAGGTGCGCGGCGAACCCCTGACTACCTCAAGCGATATTTATTCACTGGGCGTCGTGCTTTATGAGCTGCTCACCGGTCATCGCCCTTATCAATTTCAAAGTCGCGTCCCGCACGTCATCGCTCAGGTGATTTGCGAACAGGAGCCGGAAAAACCGAGCACCGTCATCAATCGCATAGAGACCAATCCTTATGCGATTGATACGGAATTGAGCCTCACGCCGGAAAGCGTCAGCCGCACGCGCGAAGGTCAGCCCGATAAATTGCGTCGCCGATTACAAGGCGACCTCGACAACATTGTGTTGATGGCGATGCGCAAGGAACCGCAGAGGCGTTATGCTTCGGTTGAACAGCTTTCCGAAGATTTGCGCCGCCACCTTGAAGGGTTGCCGGTCATTGCGCGCAAACCAACCTTTTCCTATCGCGCTTTGAAATTCGTCAATCGCAATAAAGTCGGGGTCGCGGCAGCCGCTCTGGTCATCCTCGCCATCATCGCCGGCGTGGTTGCGACCTTGTGGCAGGCGCGCATTGCCCGATTGCAGAAAATCCGAGCCGAGCAGCGATTCAATGATGTCCGGCAACTGGCAAACTCCTTCATGTTTGAAATTCATGACCAGATTGAAAATCTGCCCGGCTCAACGCCTGCGCGAAAACTGCTGGTCAGCAAAGCTTTGAATTATTTGGATAGTCTCGCGGGTGAATCGCATGACGACGCGACGCTGCAACGCGAATTAGCGACGGCTTATCAAAAGGTCGGCGATATTCAGGGCAATCCGTATAATGCCAATCTCGGCGACCCGGATGGCGCGTTAGACAGTTATCGCAAATCCTTGATGATTAGAGAGCGCTTGTTTGCGCTGGCGGCGGACGACCAGGCAATCGGCATTGAACTGGCGACCAGTTATCATCGGGTTGGCGATATTTACCAGATGAATCACCAATTGACTGAGGCAAAGGAGCAGTATCAAAAAGCCTTCGAGATAGCTGAAACCCTCAATAAAAAAGCGCCTGACAAACCGGAAATCCTTCAACTCATCTCATCCAGCCTTGAACAAATCGGTGAAGCGACAGCGCGCGGCGGCAATATGGAAGAGGGTTTGGCGAGTATGAAAAAGGCGCTCGTCATTAGCGAATCACTCTACGCCAAAGACCCGGATAATTGGCAGATGCGCCGCCGTCTGGCAATCACTCACCGGTTGATGAGCACCTGGCTTTTCGATAGCGGCGATAAAACCGGCGCATTGCAAAGCTCATTGAAAGCCATCGAACTGCTCGAAAGCGTTGCCAGAGATTCCCCGAATAATGCGCGCGCGCAACGCGAACTGGGCGTAGCCTATAATGGCATTGGCGATACCTACTGGTATTCGGGCGACATCACCAAAGCCCTTGAGGCTTATCAGAAAGCCCTGAAATTGCGCGAACAACTGAGCCAGACTGACCCGGCTAATGTTCAACTCCTAAGAGATTTCGCCAACAGTCTGAGCAATGTCGGTTACACCTTGGCACAAACCGGTAAAGGGGATGAAGGTCTGGCGCTTTATCAACAATCAATGGAAATTGTTGAACAGTTGCTACAAAACAATCCATCGCATGGCAACACGCTCAGAGATGCCGCCGTCGGATATAAATACTTTGCCGATGTTTATAAATATCTGGCTGAACAAAAAACCGTCAATCTGCAACAACGGATTGATTATTACCAGCAGGCGCGGCGGGTGATGCAGCGCAGCCGCGAACTGTTCATTAAAATGAGTGAGCTTGGAGTGCTCAATGAAGTCGATAAAGGCAACATCGACCAACTCGATAAAGATATTCAGGAACTCAGCGCCGCAATCGACAAATTAAAAAGCCGGTAATCGGTTGCTTCTCGGCTGATTTTTTTATTCGATGGGCGTTTTTACAACTTTTCACATCTTTTAACAGCGATTTGATGACTCTTATTAACGAATTTCGTATGCTCCACAGTGCGAGTGGCTCAAAAGGACGTTATAAAAAATCGGCTGGGTTTCGGTTCAATTGAGCCACACAACATTTCCTTCAAATAACCTTTTCGCTTCCACCCAACAATATTTTTCGATTCGCGAGTTGCGGTAATTTTCTAATTGGAGGTCCCAGCGATGAAATCGCTATTTCGATTAGCAATTTGGGGAATGATGCTTCTCCTTGGCGGCGGAATTTTCAGTTTTGCCCAATCCTCATCTCAAGTTTTCGCTACCCAAACCGGGGAGAAAGCTGCTAAACCAAAATGGGACTTAACGAATCCCAATGTCAAAGTCGCCCTGCAAATGTTTGAGGCGTTCAACCAACACGACTGGGCAAAGATGGCAAGCTTTTACATCGAGGACGCCGAATTTCTCGACCCCTCCTACGGCGCTGAATATGTGAAAAAGCGACGTGAAGCGTTAATCGCCAAATATTCGGGTATGGAAAAAATGTCGCCCGATATTCGCGATGAAATCGTTGGGGTTTATGCTGCGGACGATAAAGTCATTGTCGAGTTTATCTCAAGCGGTTCGATTAAAAATGGCGGGAAATGGAGTCTGCCGATTTGTTCGATTTTAACCGTTAAACAGGGAAAGATTATTAAGGACGCGACCTATTATGATAATGGCAAATGAAACGCTGTTCATGGGGTAGCCAAAGGCTACCCCATGAATTTATAACCGACGCGATGAACCGTAATGATGAAGTTGGGATTGCCCGGGTCGTCTTCGATTTTCTGCCTCAGTTTAGCAATGTGTGTATCAACCGTGCGCGTCAGCGGAAAACTTTCATATCCCCAGACCGAATCGAGCAACTGGTCGCGGGTTAATACTTCGCCGCGATGTTCGATGAAATATTTCAGGATGTTAAATTCGCGGTGAGAAAGTTCAAGCGGTGTGTGTGCTTTAGTGGCTTCGCATTTTTTGAAGTCCAGGTGAACATCACCAAACGAATAAATATCAATATTGGATGTCTGTTTGGTTGCGCGTCTGAGGATCGCTTCGACGCGCGCCATCAGTTCCATAAAACTGAAGGGCTTGGTCACATAATCATCGGCACCGAGTTTAAGCCCCAAGACTTTATCAATCTCCTGCCCGCGCGCCGTAAGCAGAATGATCGGCACTTGATTGCCGTCGTTTCTCAGTTGCTTACAAACATCCAGACCGCTCATTTTCGGCAACATCACATCTAAAATCATAATGTCCCAATTTTCTTCCGAAGCGGCGTGCAGTCCTGCCTGACCATCTTTAGCGACCGATACATGATAGCCTTCGTAATCAAATCCATCGCGAAGCGCGACCGCCATTGCCGGGTCGTCTTCTACTACTAGAACCTTGGTCATACTCATCACATCCTTATAATCCAATAAACTCTAAACCGAGTAAGGCGCGGTCAAAGACCGCTTGCTCAACTTGAGATTAACTAAGCGCGGTCAAAGACCGCTTGCTTAACTTTGAGCTTGCCTAACTTTTAGCGTGGTCAAAGACCGCTCGCTTTAAGCTATGCGGTGAGCCACGGCTTGCTCGACCCGCGCATTTTTCCTATCACGACAGCCCTCACTTGCTGGTTGCCAAATCCGCAACGATTCCACTGGTTTTCCCTTCTTTTTTATTCTTCGCACCGGCGCTCATCTCTGCCGGTATGTGAATCGTAAAGGTGCTTCCCTGCCCTGTGCGACTGCTCACGGTCACCAAACCGTTATGCGCCTCGACAATATGTTTAACAATTGAAAGTCCCAAGCCACTGCCTTTGACGTCGTGAACCAAGCCGGTGCTCACGCGATAAAACTTATCGAAAATTTTATCGCGTTCCTCGCGTGGAATACCGATACCGTAATCGGTCACGGAAATCGTGATGTAGTCATCTCTTTCGCTGATCTCGACATCAATCTTCTTCTCTTCGCCGGAATATTTAACCGCGTTATCGAGCAGATTGATGAACGCCTGCGCGATGGCGTCTTGATCGATGATGGCTTTCGGCAAAGGCGTTGCCGGTCTATCAAAATCAACGATGAAACCGTTTTGTTGCAAGCGCACTTCAAAGGCTTTCAAGGTGTCGCTAATGACTTCGACGATATCGCCTTCGACAAATTGATAAGTCTTGCGACCGGATTCGATTTTTGAAAAATCCAGTATGTTATCAATCAAACGTGTCAGTCTGCGGCTTTCGGTTTCGATGTATTCGCCGTACTCGCGAATCTTTTTCTCGTCCTTGACTCTGCCCAGTCGCAAAAATTCACCGAATACGCGAATTGATGAGAGCGGCGTTCTCAGTTCATGTGAGACATTGGAAACAAAATCGGCTTTCATTTGCGACAACCGCATTTCGCGTGACGCGGCTCTAAAGGTCAAGCCGATGGCGGTAATTAACAAAGCGGTCATCAAAATCGAAAGCGACAGGCTGATATAAAATGACCGCTGTGCCACGTTTTTATCAATCGCCTGCCACGAAACCACACCCAGCATCAACCGGCGAAAAACGAATTCAAATCCGGTCATATGGGCTTCGTCCTCTTTGCCCTCATAAGGGCGTGTCGAATAGATCAACTCGCCGTCGTATTCGCGAACTGTAACGATGGTGTTTTTATAGGAATCGGGTAAAACTTTCGGCAGATAAGTGTCAATGGCTTTGGGAACCACCTGATTTAAAAAATAGTCGCGATTTAAAATCATCCCGGCGATGCCGATGATTTTATCCTTTTCGGTAATCGGTTTGAGAATCAGCGGATGATTGCGGTCTCTTTCCAACCCTTGCGGTCGCGAATCAACTGCGACTTCCGAACGGATGTACAGCAGAAATGGCGCGAAGGCGACTTGAATGGCACGCCATTCCGGGGTGTCATCTCTGAACTCCATCGCCTTCTTTTCAGGATTATAAAAGAGCGTCACAGCGAGGCTTTCGCCGCCGGGTTTGGGATTTTTAACTGCAAAAGCGACGAAATATCTTTTAGCGCCTTCAAACTCTCTGGTTTTGAAATGCTCCGCAACGTCCTGCATCAGATTGACCAGTTTGTTTCTGTCGCCATCCGTTTGCACGATGCCGTTGACGCGATTGGGGATTGCATAATTGGGAACTGCCAGTAATTCTTCGGCTTTGTAATAATATTGTTCCGAGATGTCTTCGGTAACCGAGGTTAGATATTTTTTAAATAATTCGTTTTGATAAGCGGGCATCGTTGCCTGAAGTTTTGAAAGCGACTGATATTGCATCCCTAAAAGCGCCATTAAGGGGATGAGCGCCGCAACCAGTCCAATAATGATGATGTGTTGGCGAAAAAACTTCTTCACTTTTTCGATAAAAACCCTATCCACAAATCCTCCCCATTGCGCCTTCGACACTATACAATACCTAAACGCCTGCCGGTGTATTTTGCCGCAGATTTTTACAACTCTTTGACATATTTAACCTATTTTGACAACGGTTAATGAACCGAAAAGTATAATCAATTTTTCGAGTTTAATCGGGTAAATGTTTTTGAGATACTCCGCGGTTCCCGTTACGCTCTTGTATTAAACAAAATCGCGAACTTGTCGTAAACTTTTATACTAATCAATGGAAAATTTTTGGAGGAGTCTTCGCATGCATTGCAAACTTTTATTTAAAGCTATGCTGGTCGCAGTGTTTCTGCTGCTGCCTGTCAAATTGTCGGCGCAAACCAAACTGTTGCGCTTTCCCGATATTCAGGGCGATAAAGTCGTCTTCACTTATGCCGGTGATTTGTGGACAGCCCCGGCGACCGGCGGCATGGCAACCCGCCTGACGGCGCATCCGGGCGTCGAAGTATTCGCGAAATTTTCGCCCGACGGCAAATGGATAGCCTTCACCGGTCAATACGATGGCGATGAACAGGTTTACATCGTCCCGGCGACCGGCGGCGTTCCCAAACAACTGACCTTTTATCCGGCAAAGGGTCCCTTTGCGCCGCGCTGGGGTTATGACAATCAGGTTTATGGTTGGACGAATGATGGCAAGGCAGTCATCTTCCGTTCGCAACGCGATTCCTGGACCTTGCCGCAAAGCAAACTCTACAGCGTCTCCATCGAAGGCGGCGCGGCTGAAGCCTTACCAATGCCCGAAGCCGGTTCCGGCGATTATTCGCCCGATGGCGCGAAAATGGTCTACAGCCCGCGCACCCGCGATTTTCGTTCGGAAAAACGCTATGGCGGCGGACAGGCAAACACCCTTTTCATTTTCGATTTAAAGACCTACGACGCGAAAAAAATTTCCGAAGGACCGCGCGCTTCTCGCGACCCGATGTGGATTGGCAACACGGTTTTTTACAGTTCCGATAAAGACGGTCATTTCAACCTCTATGCCTATGATGTCACCAGCGGCAAAACCGCCCAACAAACTTTCAATAAAGAATGGGACATTCGCTGGCCCTCTTCCGATGATGACAGTCGCATCGTTTATGAACTCAACGGTGAATTGCAAACCTTCGATGTGAAATCCAGAAAAACCATCTCGATTTCCATCACCGTTCCCGATGACGGATTATATCGCCGACCGACCAGAATCAATGTCGCCAACTTCATCGAAAATCTCGAACTCAGCCCGAAAGGCGAGCGCGTTTTATTTGCGGCGCGCGGCGATATTTTTACCGCCCCGGTTGAAAAAGGTCCGACGCGCAATTTAACCGCGTCATCGAATGCCCACGATAAACTGCCGCGCTGGTCGCCCGATGGTTCGCGCATCGCCTTTATTTCCGATAAGACCGGCGAAGAAGAAATCTACCTTATCGCCCAGGATGGTTCATTGCCCGCCGAACAAATGACCACCGGCGGCAAAGCCATGCGTTATGCGCCTGAATGGTCAGCCGATGGCAAGCGCCTGGCGTTTGGTGACAAAGACGGCAAAATTTACGTTTTAAATATGGCGGATAAAAAATTGACCGAGATTGTTGATTCGCCGCGCGGACAGATTCAGGATTATTCGTGGTCGCCGAAAGGCAATTTTTTAACCTTCAGCATGGGAAATGCCAACGGTTACTCTTCGGTTTATATCTGGGATGGCAATGCCAACAAATTAAACAAAGTCACAGACGCCTTGTTTAATGCCTTTAATCCGGCGTGGGACCCGCAAGGCAATTTCCTCTATTTTCTCAGCAATCGCGATTATGTGCCGCAGATTTCCACCGTCGAATTCAACTATGCGACCAATCGCAATACCAGTATTCATGCGCTCGCGCTTCGCAAAGATGTCAAACATCCCTTCCCTTCCGAAAGCGATGAGGTGACGGTTACCAAAGAAGAAGGCGATAAACCAAAAACCGATTCAGCCAATGCCCAGAGCGCAAAACCGGCTGCGGATTTAAGCATTGATTTTGACGGCATCAATCAAAGAGTCGCGCGTGTTCCTCTGCAAGCCGATAACTATGCGGGGCTTTCGGCGAAGACCGGGCATCTGCTCTATTTCGTCACTCCGGCTTTTTATTATGGTCGCGCGCCGGAGCGTCCGGCATCTGTCAGAATCTATTCCCTCAAAGACCGCAAAGAGACGACGTTGGTTGAAGGCGCGGGAACCTATGTGTTGTCGGGTGATGGCGCAAAAGTGTTAATCGCACAGGGCAATCAACTGTCGATGTATGATGCCAACCCGCAAGGCGAACGCACTAAAAAACCCGTGTCAACCGCAGGCTTGATGGCAGACATCAACCCGACCGAAGAATGGAATCAGATTTTTAATGAAGTGTGGCGACGTTATCGCGACTGGTTTTATGTTCCGAATATGCATGGATTCGATTGGGAAAAGATTCGCGAGCAGTATCGCGCCTGGCTTCCCTATGTCGGACATCGTTCGGATTTGAACTATGTGATTCATGAAATGATTTCCGAACTCACGGTGCAACACGCCTATATTGATGGCGGCGATTTCCAGTTGCCCCCGCGTCCTCGCGTCGCGCTACCGGGCGCGCGCTTTGAACTCGATAAAGCCGCGGGCAGATACAAAATCGCTAAAATTTTTGAGGGACAGAACGAAGAAGACATCTATCGTTCGCCGCTCACGGAAGTCGGCGTCGATGCCAAAGTCGGCGATTATGTTCTGGCAATCAACGGCGAAGAGTTGAAAGCCAACGACGACCCCTATCGTTTATTGAAAAACAAAGCCGATAATCCTGTTCAACTGACGCTCAACAGCAAACCGTCAATGGATGGCGCGCGCACTGTTTCGTTTAAACCGGTCACCGATGAAACCAATTTAATTTATCTCGGTTGGATTAGTGAAAACCGTAAAAAAGTTGGTGAAATGTCGAACGGTCGCATAGGTTATTTACATGTGCCGGATATGGGCGCAAATGGCATACGCGAATTCATCAAGTGGTACTATCCGCAACTCGACAAAGAAGGCTTAGTCGTTGACGTGCGCGCCAATGGCGGCGGCAATGTGTCGAGGATGTTGATTGAACGCTTGCGGCGTAAACCTTTGGCGCTCGGTTATTCGCGCACCAATGATGAAGCCACGACTTATCCTGATGGCGTATTCATTGGGCCGATGGCGGCGATGTTGAACGAAAACTCGGCTTCGGACGGCGATATTTTCCCGGCGATGTTTCGCGAAGCGGGACTTGGGCAACTCATCGGCAAACGTTCGTGGGGCGGTGTCGTCGGCATCACCAGTCGCGGGCAGTTGATTGATGGCGGGGTGGTCAACGTTCCCGAATTCGGATTTGCCAACACCAAAGGCGAATGGATTATCGAAGGCTACGGCGTTGACCCGGACATCGAAGTCGATAACGACCCGAAAGAATTAATCAAAGGTCGCGACCAGCAACTTGAACGCGCGGTTGCTGAAGTGATGAAAAAACTCTCACGTCCCGTGAAGTTGCCGCCGAAACCCACAGGACCCAATAAAGCTGCAACCATTGCCGCGCCTTCATCGGTCAAACCCAAGCAGTAATCAACAAAAGGCGAATGATTCCAATCAAGAATCATTCGCCTTTTGTTTAATTTAAAGAAACTTTTGCCTCACTGATTCTCCTGATAACTTTGTATCGCTTCCATTGCCGGGTCGCGGTTGGCTTTGAATAGTTCAAACGACGGCGGCTCATTGGTTGAAGCCACAGCTTTGAGAATCCATTTGCCATTGGCTTTTTCATAAGTCTCCATCCAGGCAAAAATGGTTGTCTCTTCGACAGTCTGCCCCTGTTCATTTTGGGTTTTAAGCCGCACACGTTTTTTTACAATCTTATATGCCATCGAGGCATCTTTGGCGACGCGAATGATTGGCGGTTCCATATCATCCCATTCAATGAATTCCACCTGGTCGAAATAGCCTTGAATTCTTTTTATAATGTCTTCTCTTATCGGTCGATTAATTTTACCGGCGGAAATATTGATATGGTCATCAGCAAACATTGAAACCATCAGTTTCGCGTCTTTGCCAAAATGAGCTTTTCGCGCCTGTTCGTGCATTTGCATGAGTTCGACTTGAGCGGTGACCGTTGCAGGAATCGCAAAAATTTTGTTATCGACAGTGTTCAATCGAATGGTGTGAAAATCGAGAAGGAAATCGCCGGTGGAATCCGTAGCCCTTACTTTGCCGGGGATTTTCACTTTGCCTACTGTTCGCCATTCTTTGTAGACAACGGTGATGACTTCGCCTTTATCACTTGCGGGGTTGGGGCTGATCACTCCGGCTAATAATTTGGTTTGCCAGTTAAAAAACAGATAAGTGGTTAAATTGAGTTCATCAACGGCGCGTATTTTGATGCAACTTGCGCCGGCAAAATTTTCTTTGCCTTCAACCGAAAAATTTTTGTATCGCTCTCCAAGCGCCAGCGGAATCATTTGAAATTCGTGACCGCGAATCATCCATGCGCCGGTTTTATCGAGTAATGAAAATTCCTGTTTCCGCGAATCAACCGTCCAGGCGGTTTCACCGTTCACATACCCGATAAAGGTGTTGCCACCGACTCGCACCTGTTTAAACATCAAGCGATTACCGCGCGCCGATTGAATTTCGGTGGTGTAAGCTCCTCGCGGTCCCCTGCAACTCGCAAAAGCGTAAATGCTGCGAATGCGATTTACCGACGCTTGCCCGCCAATGGCTTTGATGGAAGCTGCGATAATATCTTCGGGTGCGGGTGATTGAGCGGACACGGATGAGCCGGGAAAAATGGCAACGGCAAGCAGAAGACTGAACCGGCAAACCAACTTTTTTATTCTTGATTGAATCGCTCGGTTTTTCATTGCACCTTTTGAATGAATAAAAATAGTCCGAATTTGCGAGACAAAATCGCCTTGCACAACTTTGGCAATTCAATGCATTACTATACGCCACGCTAGAATCTGCACATTGTCAAAACCGGTTAAATTTGTAAAAACTTGTTAAAGCAAATTTGTTCATCATTTTGTCGAGAGAAAATGAATACTGAGGTTGTTTTCCAAAATGAACAGTGAAGGTTCAATTACCAGTAATGAACGGGCTTTGGTTGTCGTTTCAAACCTGGTGACCCACGGCAGAAGCGATTTGCGCTGGCTTTATCAATTCATCGAACATTCGGGCGTTAAACTCACGGACATGATTCTCGGTTCGCGTTACCGACATTTTCATAAGCTGGTTGGAGAACCGGCAACGCTGACGAATTTCTTAACCACGCTTGCGGCTCTCACAAACGAAGATTCGCTTCAAGCAATTGATGTGATTTTGCATCTGCATGGTGATGAAAAAGTTTTATTTTTTGAAGATGGCGAATATTCAACCGAATCAATCAAACAGGAACTTTTAGAGTTAAATCACCGGCACAAACTCCGAATGCTCTATTCGACCGGTTGTTACGGCAAACATCATGCGGTTGATTTGGTTGCAGGCGGATTTAAAGTGGCGTGCGGCGCAATCGCTACGAATGCCAATGCCGCAACCGAATATCCGACCTTTTTAACCTTGTGGGCGGCGGGCAGCAAATTTAAAGAGGCAATTGCCGCAGGCGACATTGCGCTTACCCGCATTCCCCAAGACCGCGCCGCCAAAGCGATGGGCTTTGCCGATGCCGACAGTACAAAAACCATCATTGGCGACGGCAACCTGACTATAAAGTCTGGAGTCTGAAGTCTGGAGTCCGGAGTCTAAAGTTAAAACAGAAACTATTTGAAATTGGTGATCCTGCTTTTTGAGAACTTTTTCTTCCCGACAAAATCTTTAGTCGATTTTCCGGCGGTAATTTACATATCGCGGCGTCCACATCGTCTCATCAATTCGCTGTTCCAACGCTTCCAAAGAAATTTGCGGGGCTAATCCTGAGCGCGCGGCTTCGAGCGCAACCGCGAGGGCGACCCGACGCGAAACCGCGCGAATATCTTCTAACGCCGGAAACAGCGAAGCCGACGGGTCGTTAATCGCCGGTGACATTTCACTCAAAGCAATCGCCGCTACCGTAAACATCTGTTGGGTGACGCGCCTTGCGCCCGCCGCAATCACCCCCAGTCCGACGCCCGGGAAAATATACGAGTTGTTACATTGCCCGATTTTAATGGGGTTTTCATTGCCAAAAGTATTCGCGGGGATTTCTTCGTAAGGGCTACCGGTGGCGACCAGCGCCCGACCATTTGTCCACCTCAGCAAATCAATCGGGTTTGCTTCGCTGCGCGATGTCGGATTCGATAACGGAAAAATAATCGGGCGTTCAACGGGTCGCGCCATCGCTTCAATGATGTCTTTGGTAAAGGCTCCGGTCTGCGCGGCGATTCCCATGAGCACCGTCGGCTGAACATTGTTTACGACTTCGGCGAGGGTGATTTTGTGAGCATCGGCAATCGTCCAATTTTGAATGTTCGCTTCATCCTGCGCGTAGGGTTTGCTCAAATCCTCCATGTCGGCGCGCCCCGTATGCAATAAACCGCCGATGTCAATCATCCACAAACGCGATTTGGCGTCGGCTTCGCTGAGTCCTTCGCGCATCATCGCGGCAACCATCTGTTCGGCAATTCCCGTAGCCGCCGACCCCGCGCCGAACATAACAATTTTCTGGTCGCTGATTTTCTGCTTGATGACCCGCGTTGCAGACATCAAGGCGGCGACCGCGACGGCTCCGGTGCCTTGAATATCGTCGTTAAACGTGCAGAGCCGATCTTGATATTTTTCAAGCAAACGTTTGGCATTGTGGCGCGCGAAATCTTCCCATTGCAAAAGCACATTGGGAAATCTGCGCATCGCCCCTTGAACGAATGCCTCGACAAAATCGTCGTAATCTTTGCCGCGCACACGCCGATGTCGCCAGCCGAGATACAACGGGTCTTTGAGCAAATCCTGGTTATCGGTTCCGACATCTAAAAACACCGGCAAAGTGGTCGCCGGATGAATGCCTGCGCAGAGTGTATAAAGCGAAAGTTTGCCGACAGGAATTCCCATACCGCCAAAACCGAGGTCGCCTAATCCGAGAATGCGTTCGCCGTCGGTTACAACAATCACCGCAATATCATCATCGGTGACGTTGGCAAATAATTCATCAATGATGTCGCGATGCTCATAGGAAATATAAAGACCGCGTGAACGGCGAAAGATGTGACTGTAATTTTGGCTCGCCAAGCCAACCGTCGGCGTGTAAATAATCGGCATCATTTCGGCGATGTGATGTTCCAGCACGTAGTAATAAAGGGTTTCGTTGCGGTCTTGCAGCGAGACTAAAAAGATATAGCGTTCCAGGTCGGATTGTTTACGCTGATAATTGTCATAGACGCGCAGCGCCTGTTCTTCGATGGTGGTAATGTGCGGCGGCAGCAGTCCAAGCAGGTTGAATTCGCGGCGCTCATGAGCAGGAAAGGCGCTGCTTTTATTAAGCAGCGAATAATCCATCAACAATTGCCCGGAAAGCGAAACCTCCAGATAGGTTTCGCCAGTCCGTTCATCCTTAATTTTTTTTAAAAAGCTCAAACCTGCTCCTTGCAATGTTGGTGGTCAAAGACCGCTCACTCAACACTGATAATGAATTCACCATCAAAGTCCTACTCCATTTACGCAACCATGAACTTGCGGTCAAGCGGGCGTTCACAAACGGAAATATTTCAAACTATCTCCATCAGGCTAATCACCGCTGACGGCTCGCGCAACCCGGCTGAAGGAAAAGCGTCTGGATATTGCCAGCGCCACCGCTCCCAGCAGCGAGCCATCCTTTCCAAGCGTCGAACGCCGGACTTTGGTTTTCGCCAACCCGAATTGAATATTGCGCGCTATGCTTTGTCGCATCGAAGGTTCAATCAAATCCCAACCTTCAACGATTTGCCCGCCGATAACCAACTCCAGCGGGTTCAAGGCGGCAATGATATTGCCAATGCCGATACCGATGTAACGACCGGCTTCGAGCAAACATTCGTGCGCCTGTTCATCGCCGCTGCGCGCCAGTTTGATCAATTCGGAAACCGTCAAATGCAACGGTTCGACTTCGATGTTGGCTTCGGGTTCATGCAACCCGTGCGTCGAATCTCGCGAATAGTATCGGGCAATGGTGGCGTGGTCAGAGGCGTAGAGTTCCCAGCAACCGGAATTGCCGCAACGACATTTTTTGCCATTAACCACCACCACCGTATGACCGAATTCGCCAGCCGTGCCATTGGCTCCGCGATAAATATCGTCGTTGACAATCATGCCAACGCCCACGCCTTCGCTCACCAGCACCATCACCAGGCTCGACGGTAAATCTTTGCGCGTCGAATACCAGAGTTCGGCAAGCGCCGCGGCGTTTGCGTCATTATCAACATAAATCGGCATTTTTATGCGGGGTTTTAAAAACGCTTCGACGCGCACATGTCGCCAACCGAGATTGGCGGCAAATAATATTTCACCCGTCGAATAATCAACCAGACCGGGAATGGTGATGCCGATACCTTCATAATGCAGATGCTCCTGTTTGCGCGCTTCAATGATGTGATCGATTTTTTCGGCAATCATTTTGAACATCGCATCGGGCGTTTCTTCCGGTTCAAAGGTTTCGCGATAAAGTATTTCGCCATTGAGGTCGCTCATTGCCAGGACGACCTCTTTGACGCCAAGCGATAAACCGAAAACACAAAAGCGTTCGGCATTGAGGCGCAACATCGTTGGTTTACGTCCGCCCGAAGAAGACCCCGCGCCGGTTTCAACCACCAGTTCTTTTTTGAGCAAATCGCCCATGATTTCGGAAATCGTGCTGCGTTGCAGACCGGTGAGGCGGGCAACTTCGGCGCGCGAAATCGGTTGATGACTGCGAATAATATTTAAGATGAGCGTCGAGTTAATATCGCGAATGGTTTCGGCTTTGGCAGGCAAATATTTTCGGGTACGAAACGGTGACATTCTCAGTTGTCCTCAGTAAAAACCGGTTTGGAGAAAGACTTTGGCATCCCATTCGCCACAGTTGATTCGCAAACCGTATGGTTTTATCGGAACACGTTTGGGTAGTCAAGCAGTGATTGTCGCCCTTCTCCGGTGATTTGCCTGTGAAATTACATTTGCCTATGATTGCATTTCAATGAACAGATTTTCAGCAACCAATTTATTACCCATCGGTTTTCGATTATTCGTGAGTTGGATAATGGTCTGCCCGTTAATCGCCCCCGGAATTTCGGCGCAAAACGAGATGGGCATCTCATTCGTTAATGTCGCTCAAACCGCCGGATTAACCAAAGCCAAAACCATTTACGGCGACGAGAAGAAGAATCGTTATTTGCTCGAAACCACAGGCTGCGGCGCAGCTTTCATTGATTATGACAATGATGGCTGGCTGGATATTTTTCTGGTCAACGGCACCAGGCTCGACGGACTCCCGAAAGAGCAAACGCCGACCAATCGGTTATATCGCAATAATACTGATGGCACATTCACGGATGTCACCGAAAAAGCCGGTCTCACGCGCACAGGTTGGGGGCAAAGCGTCTGCGTCGGGGATTTTGATAACGATGGTTTCGACGACATCTTTATCAGTTATTTCGGCAAAAATGCCCTCTATAAAAATAACCGCAACGGCACCTTCAATGACATCGCAGAAAAAGCCGGGGTCGCCGACAATAAATCCAAGTGGGGTTCGGGATGTGCTTTTCTGGATTATGACCGCGACGGCAATCTGGATTTATTCGTTGCCAGCTATATTGATTTGGATCTGAAAACCGCGCCGCTTCCCGAAACCGGTCCCTGTTTGTACAAAGGCATCATGGTCGCCTGTGGTCCCCCCGGACTTACGGGCGGCGTCAATATGTTATTTCGCAATAACGGCAACGCGACCTTCACGGATGTATCGGAAAAATCGGGAATCAGAAAAACCAACGGCACTTATGGACTGGGGGTTGTGGCTTCGGATTTCGATAACGATGGCTTCACGGATATTTACGTCGCCAACGATTCGGCTCCGGCGGCGTTTTATCACAACAATAAAAACGGCACGTTTACCGACATTGCCATCGAAGCCGGTTGCGCTTTCAGCATTGACGGCAAACCGCAAGCCGGGATGGGCGTATCGGCGGGCGATTTCGACCGCGACGGCTTGCTCGATATTTTCAAAACCAATTTTTCGGGCGATACCTCTACGCTTTATCGCAACGCCGGCAAAGCCACCTTCGATGACATCACTTTTCCGGCGGGCATCGGCACAGTGACGCGCTGGCTCGGCTGGGGATGCGGGTTTCTCGATGCCGATAATGACGGCTGGCTGGATGTTTTTCTGGTCAACGGACACGTCTACCCGGAAGTCGAAAAGCTCACCACCGAAGCGGGCTACGCGCAACGAAAAGTGCTATATCGCAATCTGCGCAATGGCAAACTCGAAGACGTATCCGAAAAAGTTGGCGGCGCAGTGACGCAACCCTCGTCGGCGCGGGGCTGCGCGTTTGGCGATTTCGATAATGATGGCGATGTGGATATTTTGATTAACCTGGTAAACGCCATGCCGGAATTGCTGCGCTGCGATTCGACCAATCAAAATAACTGGATAACCATTAAAACCGTTGGCGTGAAATCCAACCGCGCGGGCATCAATGCGCGAATCAAATGTTACACGGACGAAGCGACATTCATTGATGATGTCAGAAGCGGCGGCAGTTATTATTCGCAAAATGATTTGCGCGTGCATTTTGGTTTAGGAAAACAATCGAAGATCAAAAAAATCGAAATCACTTGGTCAAGCGGGCAGGTTGACACTTTAACCGACATCGCCGTCAATCAATTCATCATTGTTAAAGAAGGTGTTGGTTTATTAAAAACTTCTCCGGCAAATAAAGCGAAGAAATAATGACAAGCCATGTTTCAAATTAAAAATTTCGTTGTCGCACTAATCATCATCCTGTGTCCGCTGATGCTGGTCTTCGGTCAGCGCAAGCAAATGTCTGCCGCCGATTATCATTTGAAAAACGGCATCGCCTTTTTAGAGAAGCAACAAATCGACCGGGCGATTTTGGAATTCAACGCCGCAATAAAACTCAAACCCGCATTTGCCGAAGCCCACAACATGCTTGGGCTTGCCTATGCGCGAAAAGGCGATGCCAAGACCGCGCTCGAATCATTTCGCAAAGCCACTGAGCTTGACTCGAAAAATTTCAAAGCCTTTCGCAATATCGGCAACGCCCTGCAGGAACTCGGCGATATAGACGGTTCGATTGAAGCCTTTAAACAGGCGGTTAAATTACAACCCGCAGACGCCGATACGCGCCTGTTGCTTGGTCTCACCTATCAACGCAAACAACTCGTAGATGCATCCATCAGCGAATTAAAAGAAGCGGTAAAACTCAACCCGCAACTCATCGAAGCGCAATTTTATTTGGGATATGCGCTGGCTTCCAAAGGTCAGTTTGACGAAGCGATTATTGCTTTTGAACGAACCATAAAACTCAATCCCAATTTCGGCGACGGATTTTATTATCTGGGAACCGCGAGACTGTTTTCCGGCAATGTCGAGGGCGCAATCCCGGTGTTAAAAACCGCAACCAAACTGCTGCCCAACCATGCGGATTCGCATTATTACCTGGCGGTGGCGCTCAGAAAAATGAACGACCCGCAAGCCGCGATGAATGAGCTGGTAACGGCTGCGAAACTTGCGCCCGAAATGATTGAAGCGCGTCAGGCGATGGGGCAGATGTTGCAGGAAAACGAAGACCTCGACGAAGCCATCGCTCAGTATCGCGAGGTCATTAAACTCAAGCCCGATTATGTGCAGGCTTATAATGATTTGGGATTGGCGCTGGTGGCAAAACGCGAACCCGATGCGGCAATCGAAGCCTTCACAACGGCGATTAAATTAAGCCCGAATTATTTAATCGCCCACCTCAATCTGGGAATGGCTTATATTCAAAAAAGCGATTACAACGCTGCCATCGCACAATATCGCCGTTTGCTTGAACTCGCGCCCAATAGCGCAGAGGTGCATTACAATTTAGGTCTGGCGCTAAAGAGCAAAGACCAGTTTGACGAAGCATTGATTGAATTGAAAATGGCTGTGGCGTTGCAACCTGATTTGCAGGAAGCCCACTACACGGTTGGAGTGATTTTGCTGCAACAGGCGAAACTCGATGACGCCGCTCTGGCATTTAATAATGCCATTAAAGCCAAAGCCGATTATGCCGAGGCGCAGTATGCGCTCGGAACGGTTTACCAGCAACAGGGTAAACTCGATGACGCGATTGCTGCATTTCGTTTGGCGTTAAAGACCGCGCCGAACGCGCCGGAAATTCATAACACGTTGGGAACCGCGCTCCGGCAAAAAGGTGATATGGAAGCGGCGCGCGCGGAATTTCAGGAAGCCGCCCGACTCAATAAAAAGAAATCCGATTTACAAGCCTCGATATTTGCGTTAAACACCGGCATTGCAAAAATGAAAGAAGGCAAGACCGATGAGGCGATGGAACGTTTCACAGAAGCGATTCGCTTAAACTCGGAAGACGCCAAAGCGCATTTTTATCTGGCAAAGGCGCTACTCGCGAAAGGTCAACGCGAAGCTGCGCTAGTCGAATATCAAAAAGCCAAACAACTCAACCCGCGCATCAAACCGCTCGAAGACAAGTAAAAAATAAAAAGGCAAAAGGAGGGTGGCGGATTTCATTTACACAAAATCCGCTACCCCATATGACCGTTTATACAAAATCTTTTACACCCTCAAGGTATCCTTTCGCCGCCGCTCGTTCCTCTTGATGATTTCGCTCAAATCGGCAACCGGTCGTATCTCATTCGTTCCACACTTCATGCCTGGATGCTGCGAAATAAGCTGAATGGCATGGTTGAGGTCTCGCGCCTCAAGGATGAGAAGGCAGGCGAGTTGTTCCCTGGTTTCCGCATAGGGTCCGTCGGTCGTCGCGACTTTGCCGTTTTGCCAGTACAGGGTCACGGCGGTCTCTGGAGGCTGAAGCGGGACTTCGGCAGCTACATGTCCGTTGGCGCGCAGACGCTCGTTATACTCAAAGCATTCATCGAACCTGGCGTGTCGCTCGTCCTCGGTCATTGCCTCGAATGTTCCCGGCTTGATATATCCCAAACAGATGTATTTCATCGGTTCCTCTAGGGCTTCGCATCGAGAAAGTCGTTCACCAGCGGGACGATTGTTGACATGCGCGCCATCAGCGTAACGTGTGTTGTGTTGGGCAAAATAGCCAGTCTCGACTCCGAGCGCGGTTGCATGTCGCCAGAGATCCCGCCGCCCTTCAGGCTGAACATTTCCGAAATGTGATCGAGCCGTACGCCGTCGGCATCGCCGTGGATGAAAAACATCGGCGCTTTAGTGGCCTTGAGTTTGTCGGCGTCAAAGTCGTACGGGCTTGAAGCCAATACTTTGACGTGATTGACAAAATCGGCGAATTTGTCAGGCGTCGGGCTTAGTTTCTTGTATTCGGTTTCGATGGGCGAGTCCTTGAACGCTTCCGGCGTCAGCTTCGGGAACGCGTCGTTCACTTCCTTGACCCATCCGTCACGCCGAAAAGAGTATGAAATGATGACAACCTTACGCACTTTTTCCGGATGTCGGATCGCACACTGCATTGCTGCGCCGCCGCCAAGGCTATATCCGAGGATGTCTGCCTTTGGGATCTTGAGATAATCGAGCAACGCGGAAACATCGTCGGCGAGGTTTTCAGGGCTGATATCGCGTTTGATGTCGGCTGTACGGCCGTGACCCTGCATTTCGATGGCGATCACTTTCCGCGTTTTGGAAAGCTCGTTGACCCAATCGCTCCAGTCGCCTGTAATTGCCATGAACGCACCGTGGAGCAACACCACGGGATCGCCGCTGCCGTGGATCTCGTAATACATTTTTAGTCCGTTGACCGGCGCATAGCCCGTAGTCGGTTTTTGCTGCCCCGATACGACCCCCGGCAGGAGCAGTGTCAAGAGCAGCGACAGAAAAAAAGCTGTGGTCTTCATATTTGGTTTCCAATTCATAATTTTTCTCAGGTGGCGAATACGTCTTTAACGGCAAGCCGCTATCTCGCGAGATGTGTTGTCCGTGGTCACTTATCGTCCTCTTCTATCTGAGGGGCGCCGGTTTTTACATCACCGTTGCGTTCGTAGTTCACGATGAAGATGCCGTTCGGAGAGACCTGGCTATAGGTCACCTTGAAGGCTGCGGGAATAGTGCCGTCGGCGAATAGTCGTTTTCCCTGGCCCAAGGTTATCGGCAAAATCATGAGATTCAGCTCGTCGACAAGATCGTTTTTGAAGAGCGTCTGAAGCATATCTGCGCTACCCATTACGTGCAGATCTGTCCCATCCGTTTGTTTCAACTGCCTGATCTTTTCCGCAAGGTCTCCATTCAAAAAGACTGTGGGCTGCCAATCGCTTGAGTCACGGGTATTTGAAGCGACGTACTTCGTCGCGGTCATGACATTCGGCCAGAAGCTCGAATGCGTCGGCCAATAGGTTTCCCATCCGGCGAAGGTCTTCCGTCCTAACAGCAGATCTACCGGCTTGGCCAGCCGCTCCTGTACCACAGCTCCTGTCGCCTCGTCCGCATACGGGAAAAACCACCCGCCATACTTGAAGCCGTCGCCGTCATTCTCCTCGTTCTGTATGACACCATCGAGTGTCATAAATTCACATGCAATTATTTTTCTCATGATTATTTTCCTTCGACTCCTATCTGATTTTGACGCAACGCCATCCTTCAGCGTGGGATGGTCTGTCACCGCCGCTCACTTGTATTTCTTCGCTTGTTTAGGTCTGTCGCGAGCCGAGTCTCAAAGAGGCCGCTCTGGCAGCGCCAGTTGGTTGCTGCCGTGAAACTCAGTTCTTTGCGGCGGCCCGACTATTCCGTTGCTACTCCGCTCAGGAACTGGGCAATATCCGGGGCCGGATAGAAGAAAATCTCTTGCACCTCAATCGCCGTGCGGCACGCTTTGGCGCCCTTGCGCACCCACGCCAGCGCCTCGTCCATGTCAGCGCATTCCAATATCCAAAAACCGCCGATGTGTTCCTTGGTCTCAAGGTACGGCCCGTCGGTGAGGAGCAGTTCACCATTGGGCTGCGGGCGCAGTGTGCGGGCTGGGCCCAGACCGCCGGCGAACTTCCTGACGCCAGCAGCGATCATTTCGCGATTGAGCGCGTGAATCTCCTCCATAATCTCCTCCATCATCGCTTCGTCCTGTGTGGACGGGTCAAAGTCGTCGGGGCGGTAACCAGAAACCAGATAATGCGGCATAATTTCTCCTTGTCTGTGTAATAGTTTTCGGGCGGGTCGTTTGCCCTGCCTTCACGATATAGTCGAACAGCCATACTGGAATTCGACCAATCGCGCAAAAAAAATTTTTTTTATTTCAACTGTCGGATTCGCTCCTGTAGGAATTGCCGCTCCGGTTCCTGTTGGGTCAGCTCGAGAGCTTTCTTATAAGAGGTCCGAGCCTCGGCTGTCCTGCCAAGCCTGCGGTACATATCTGCACGGGCTGAATGCGCCAGGTAATAATTTGCCAATTCGCCATGTTCCAACATCGCGTCGATAAGCATCAGACCGGCATCTGGACCTTCGCACTCGGCAATTGCCACGGCACGATTTAGCTGTACAACCGGCGAAGGCTGAATTCGTACCAAGCAGTCGTAAAGCGCAACAATCTGCCGCCAGTCGGTCGCGGCGACCGATTTCGCCTCCGCATGAACGGCAGCAATCGCCGCCTGTAGTGTGTAAGAACCGAAGCGGTTAGACTTCAAAGCTCTCTCCACCAATGCCACGCCCTCGACGATTTGCTCGCGGTTCCAGAGCGAGCGGTCCTGGTTCTCCAGCAAAATCAGCTCTCCGGTCGGAGAGCTTCTCGCGGCGTGACGGGATTCCTGTAGCAACATCAAGGAAAGCAGCCCAATGACTTCCGGCTCGGGCTGGAGTTCTGCCAGCAACCGGCACAGTCGAATCGCTTCAGTGGTTAGCTCTGCCCGCATTACCTCGGCTCCCGTCGCCGCCGAATACCCCTCGTTAAAGACGAGATAGATGACCTGTAGCACCGCGCCCAGTCGCTCCGGCAATTCCTGCGGCGTCGGCACCTCGTAGGGGATCGGGGTCTCGCGAATCTTTGCCTTGGCGCGCACAATGCGCTGCGCCAGCGTAGGCGGAGTGATGAGGAATGCCTTGGCGATCTCCTCGGTTGTCAGCCCGCAGACCTCACGCAAGGTGAGCGCAAGGCGCGCTTCCGGCGCTAGAGATGGATGACAGCAGGTAAAGATCAGGCGCAGCCGATCATCCTCAAGGCATTCCTCCTCGTTGGAGCATTCCGCCGAACTCCATTGGGCTTCGAGATAGCGCGCGAGTTCGTCTTGAGAGGCATCAAATCTTGCCCGTCGACGCAGCGTATCAATGGCTTTGAATCGGGCTGTTGAAATCAACCAGGGTCGCGGGTTTGCGGGTACGCCACTCGTTGGCCACAGGCTCAGCGCCGCCGCAAAGGCTTCGTGCATCGCCTCCTCGGCAAGATCAAAATCACCAATGAAGCGGATCAGCGTTGCCAGGATTCGTCCCGAATCCACGCGATAAAGGGAGTCGAGCAATTCGCGTATCGGCTCGGTGGAAGGCTCGGACATGCCGACGACTTTAGCAAACCAGCTACCTCGAATCAATTTGCCGTAGATCGGCGGAGGGGTTGACGAAGATATTTGCGGTTTGCTCGCCACTGATCGAGCGAGCGAGGGTGTAAAAAATTTTGTGCAAACTCGTGCCTCAGTTTTTGGGGATGAAAATTTGTGTGTGTAGATTCAGCTATTTCAATTATCGCCGTTAGCCAGAGCGTTAGGAATCAAAATTGAAAAAGTCAATTTACCCAAAATTTCAAACACCCCTCGAAATACATTGGCACACCCAAGGTTGCGAGAATACCCATAAACAAGGCTTCATCACAATATGGAGTGTGCCAGGCTTCGGCATTCCGGTTTAGTGATTATCTTCTGCGATTTTCAATTCCCGAGCGCCAGGTCGTCCCGTTACGACGGGGACTTTAACTGCGCTTATAAACCTTCTCCGCCTCCGTGTCCTGAGATTTGATAGTTAGAAATGAGGCATTCTTTAAGTTTTATGCCACCTTTGATTTTACTCGCTTCTGCATTCACCGTGCTCAAGTCCTCAGTGACGATGGCTTGCTCATTGGTTTCATCATTTTCTTTTGCGTTCATCAAGTTCATCTCCTTCAGTTGAAAATTTAATCTTTACTTTGAGCGCCTCACTCGCGCTCTTCGGTTCAGGCGTAAGTCAGCGGCAAAAACTATCATCAAGTTGTTCGACGTTTGCCAATCATCCCCGGCACATCGGAATGATGAACTTACAACTGCCATTGCCCTGTCATAGCCGTGTTGCTGGTTTAGCTGAAAAGACTCAGAAGGAGTTTTGCGCCGCTTTCGTACCGTCCTGGAAAATATCAATGTCATTGATCGAGCCGCAGTTCGTGTGCGAGCACTTCGGCAGCCATTGTCTTGCCCGTCCCGCTCGCGCCGCCTCTGGTCTCCTCAGCCCGCTCATCAGTGACCGGCAGGTCGTTGAGGTTAAGCTGATTTGTCTGTTCGGTTTCTTGTTTGCTCATCTATGCTCCTTTTCCTCAGTCAAGCGATTCGTTAAGGGGGTATCAGTCTCGGCCAGTGCCGCCAACAATCCAATCCTGTCCCCATCCGCCAATAAGGACATCGCGTCCACCATCGCCTCGAAGGACTCCGCCTTTGGTCTCCTCAGCCTGCCCCTCAGCGACCGGCAAGTCGGTCAGGGCATCCATCTGAAAGTTGCTTCTGTCGTTCTTTGTTTTCTCTTTTACGTTCATCATTAGCTCCTATCTGACAAATTAAAATAGTTTCCCTTAAGCTAGCAGTAGTCATTCACAACCGACTGCATCAGATGCCATCGACTGCTTGATTTCGCTGGCGCTAACCCCGTTGAATCGTATTCGGGGGTCATTTTCATAAGGCAATCACAACCTGCTTACCTTCACCGCAGAGTTGACCCTCGAGGAGGCGCGAACCTCCGGCATTGATCTCGCCGACATGCTCTGCCGTCAACGGCAAATCGGCCAGTGACTCGGCGCGGTCTTGAATCTGATTTTGTTGGCTCATATGTCTTAACTCCTACGCTTAATCTCTTGAGCGCCTCACTCGCGCTCATTTGTTCAGGCGGAAACGGAAGGTGAAAACTATCATTGGGAATAAGATTTTTTGTGTGATGCGCAAGAGATGGCTGTGATGCCGGTTAATCGCACACACTTTGCCAATTGAAAGCCGGAAGGCAGAAGGCTCCACTGCAACATTGCAGCCTCAAAGCCATCTTCAAATCAATTGGCGATTCTGTTTCCCGATAGAGTGCCCCTGCAATTTAGAAATTTCATTTACACAATATCCCGGACGCTTCGGCAAAAGTAAAAAGTTAAGAAAAGATCTCCCACAAGTTATTCACTCACCGTTTAAAAAATCTCCCCCCAGATGAGCTAATTCCATTTATTCGCTTCACCTTCTTCATTTTGCCTTTTTACTTTTTACTTTCTTCTTACACCATTTCGTATTACAGACTTTCCTTATCGTGTAAAAAACCTTGATTTTAAGCTGTTTTTTACCGTTTTTGCGCGGAACCCGAATTGCTCAACGGGTGGAACCCAATCTAGCTAATAAACAAGGAGACCTTATGGACATTACAAAAAAATGTCTCTCCCGATTGTCTTTAGGGAATCACTCAAACAAGCATCGGGGATACCTCACCGCATTTCGTATCTTGCTTTTAACCCTCGGATTTTTAGGTTTAATGGCTTCCGCACAGGCGCAGAATTATCAAGCGGGACTTGATTTCACAACCGTCTTTCCGGTCGGTGAATTTCGCGACAACGTCAATAACAACGGTTACGGCATTGGCGGGCACTTTCTTTTCGGAGTTGGAAACAGCCCCGTGTTTATTGGTTTCGACGGCGGCGTGGCGGTTTACGGTTCGCAATCGCGCAGAGAAATTCTCAGCCCGTCGATTCCCGAACTGCGTTTGAAAGTGACCACTCGCAATAATATCGGCTGGACGCATTTCCTGGTGCGTCTGCAACCGCGCAAAGGCAAAGTGCGCCCCTACAGCGAAGCCCTGGTTGGCGCAAAATATCTTTTCACTAACACCACCATCACCGATGATTTCAGTGATGAACAGATTGCCGGAGACACCAATTTCAGTGACACGACCTTGAGCGCAGGTTTTGGCGCGGGAGTGCAAATCGAACTCACGAAAACCGGTAAACGGTCGGACATTTCGCTCGATACCGGTGTTCGTTATATGTTTGGCGGAGAAGCTGATTATTTGAAGAAAGGTTCAATCATTCGCACACCCGGTGGGGTCTTTTTCGATGTGCTTTCATCGCGTACCGATACCGTCACCCTCAAAGTCGGCATTACTTTTCGATTTTAATGATTTCCATCAAGAAAAAGTAAAAAGGCAATGTAAGGATAAACGATTTTTTACTTTTGCCTTTTTACTTTTGCCTTTTTACTTTTTAAAAGGCTGTCGCCTTCTTTGATTTTGACAATCTGATTGGCGTTGAGGTTTTTGAAAATTTCGGTTTGACCGTTAGTCCAACGGATTTCCACTTCATCGGCTTTGGTGTTTGCGCCAAGCCCATAATGGACGCGCAAATCATTGGTTGAATAATAACTCGCTTGACTGGTTACTTCTTGAAGTTGCACACGACCGCCGGTTTTTAATCTCACCTGTGAACCAATCGCCGAACGATTCGACCTGGTGCCGATGAGTTTTATGGTCAGCCAATTATTTACTCCCGGTTTCCCTACAGTGTTGTATTCATTCCTCAGTAACGTCGGCGCTGCATTCATATTCATAATCAATACATCCACATCACCGTCATTGTCGAAATCAGCGAACGCGCAACCGCGACTGGAATGCGGTTCATTAATCGCTGTGCCGCTTAGTTTGGTCACATCCTGAAAACGCCCGTTGCCGAGATTGCGATAAATCAGACGTGGGGTTTGATGCGGGTATTCTTTAAAAACTTTTTCGATTTCAGGGTAGACATTTCCGGTGACGGTTAAAATATCCGACCAGCCGTCATTATCAAAATCAATGAGTCCGGTTCCCCACTGCACATAAGGCGTATGGTCAAAGCCCGCCAGTCGCGAAGCGTCTTCAAAAAACCCGCGCCCCGAATTTTTATAAAGCACAGGCAAATCGTCGGCGAAATGAGTTTTGAAAATATCCGGCAAGCCATCGTTATTGTAATCGCCCAGTCCCACGCCCATCCCTGCCTGCGCCTGTCCATCTTCGTTAAACGCCGAGCCGGTTTCCAACGCGACATCGGTAAACGTGCCGTCTTTGTTGTTGCGGTAGAGAATGCTTGCCGTCGAATCGCAGGCAACATAAATATCCGACCAACCGTCATTATTGAAATCCGTCACCACGGCGGTCATCGCGTAACGATTTACGACTTTATTAATGTTTGAACTTTCCGAGACATCGGTAAACGTGCCGTTGCCATTATTGCGATAGAGCAAATTGGTATCTGTTGGCAGTCCCTTGGGTCCACAGTTAATCGGCACGCCTTTCCAGAAACAGTTCGCGCCTTTGCCGGGTTCGGGCGCTGTCGCCAAATCAAAAATCAAATAGTTGGCGACGAACAAATCCACATCTCCGTCACGGTCATAATCGATGAATGTGCAACCCGAACCCCAGCGTGTGCCCCTGATTGCGACCCCGGCTTTTTCGGTGACATCCGTGAAGCTGCCGTTGCGATTATTGCGATACAACACATTTTGCCCCCAGTAGGTGGTGAATAAATCGTCAAAGCCATCATTATCAAAATCGCCGACGCAAATCGCCGAGGCAAATCCTGTACGGGCAAGACCGGCTTTTGCTGTGACATCCGTAAAGCTGCCGTTACGATTATTGCGGTAAAGTTTACTGGTTGGTTCATTGCCTTTGGGAAAACTTTCAAGGCGCGAACCATTCAACATAAAAACATCAAGCCAGCCATCATTATCAAAATCGAAAAAAGCCACCCCGCAACCGTTGGTTTCGATGATGTAGCGCTTTTTTTCAACCCCGCCATAAATCGTTGGTTCAATCAGTCCCGCCGCTTTTGCAATATCGGTGAAATTAAAACCGGCGGTGGTGCTTGATGCTTGGGGCTTGGTACTCGGTACTTTGTGCTTTGTACTTTGTGCTTTGCAATAAACCTCAATGTAGTTGTGTTTAGTCAAAGTTGACAAAATGAGAATGAGAGCCAAAGCACAAAGTACAAAGCACAAAGTACAAAAATATTTTGGAGTTCCTGGCAACACCTGATGCCTCATCTTTCGGAAATTGATTGGAGTTTAGCGGCAATCTCGAATTCGCGTTTCGCTTCTTCGAGGCGATTCATTTGCTGGAGAGTTTGCGCAAGCAGGTGATGTGCGGAGTAGTTGTTCGGGTCGATTTGAATGGCGCGTCTTAACATGGCTTCGGAGTTGGCAAGGTTTCCGGTCTTCAAATAGACCTTGCCCAACACGATATAGGGACCGCTAAAGAGCGGATTCAACCAGATGGATTTCTGCAATGGCGCAATGCTCAAATCCCATTTCAATTGCCGCGTGTAGGCTTCGCCCAGTCGGTAATGCGCCATCGCAAATGCCGGATTGAGGGCAATCTCTTTTTTCAAATAGTCGATGCCCGCGTCAACATTGGCTTTGTAAATGGCGATTTCTCCCAGTAAGAAATTGGCTTGCGGAATTTTCGGGTCGAGTTCGAGGGCTTTCAATAACTCTTTTTCGGCGGCAGCTTCGATATTTTCGCGCATCAACATCTGGGCATTGAGCAGATACGCCGCCGCCGTAGCGTTCGCCACAGCAAACATTCGCGCAAAGGCTTCGCGCGATTTATCGGGGTTTTGGGTTTTGATGTAACAAAGCCCCAGCGCATAATTCATCTCAGAATTATCCGGCATCCAGGCAACCGCCTGTTCAAAATGGGGAATCGCCTCTTTCACCTGCCCGAGATAGTAATAAGACATGGCGAGCAACTGGATTGCCTGTCTTTGTTGTTTACTGTTTGCCGCAGATTGTTTCGAGGAGAGCAGAAAAAATTCGATGGCTTTTTGAAAATTGTTTTTTTGATAGTAGGCGAGCGCCATCAGGTGGTTGACCTGCGATTCATTGGTCGCGGATTTCTGAAGTTCGGAAAGCAAAGCGATGGCTTCGTCAAGTTTTCCGCTTGTCAAAAGGGTTTGCGCGCGTTCAATTTCGCTGGGCTGACCGGCAGTTGATTGGGTTGTGGTAGTTTGCGAAACCGCAGTTACCCACAGAAGCAATATCATGCCTAAGATAAACAATAAATTGATTGATTTTTTTTTCATACGAACGGATAAAAAAACCGAACGGCTATTCGGCTCATCATGGCTTTCGGGCTTATCAATTTTTCAAATCACGATTGGCTGAACCGTTGAGCGGTTGACATCGCATCAACTACTTTTTCTTTTTGAGATTGACGCCGCACGATTCCCGCACCACCAGGTGAAAATCCAGCAACACGTCACGGGTTGGTAAATTCGGATATTCGATGCGATCCACCATGGTTTTAACCGCGACCTCGCCGATACGCTTGCACGGTTGGTGTATCGTCGTTAAAGGAACTTTCAGTAACTTGGCATATTTGACATCGTCAAATCCGACGATGCGGTAATCCTGCGGAATCCGCGCTCCCAGTTTATCCAGGGTGTGCATCAAATGCGCCGCCGTATCATCATTGGCGCAGACAAAGGCTTCCAGGTCATGTTTATTGATGATGCCTTTAACAAAATTTTCATCCGCAGGGTCGCCCCACCAGACCATATTTTTTCGAGGCGTCACCCCATGTTGAAGCAAAGCGATGTGATAACCCGCAATCCGCGCATCAACGGTCGGCGCTGAGCCTTCGCGAGCTAAGAAGCCGATACGTTTGCACCCTAATTTTAAAAGGTGTTCGGTGATGACGAAGCCGGCGCGACAATTATCAATCCCGACCAAATCGAAGGGGCTGCGGCGCGGGTGTTCATAAATACAGCGATCCAGCAACACCACCGGGATATGGGCTTTTTGCAAATCGTTAGTAATTTGCTGATTCACCTGATTTTTATTCGGAGAAAATTCGAGTGGCGCAAAAAAGACTCCCGAAACTTTTCTGGCGATTTGCAACTGGCACAGTTGTTTGGCTTGTTCTTCAATGGCTAAGGATTCGCTCGTCGTATCGCCCCACAATAAAGCGTGGCGGCTCTCTTCGGAAAACCGCGACATTTCGCGACATATCGGCTCAAAAATTTCCGTTTCCCCAAGACCCGGTATCAGCAGTCCGAATAAATCTGTGCGCACCGAGGTAATTTTACGAACATAACTCCCGGAACCTGCCCGCCGTTCAATCAAGCCTTGATATTGCAATTCTCTGAGGGCGCGGGCGACCGTGGGTCTGGAGGTCGAGAATTGTTCAACCAGTTGCGCTTCGCTCGGCAGGCGATGCCCGATCTCATACCTGCCGCCGACAATTGCGTTATGCAACTCCTGATAGATGTGAAAATGTTTGGGCTTTTTCATCCGTTGATCGTTTTGAACCTGTAAAGCATGTAGTCCACTGAAAAACGCCAGTTGATATTACAACTTTCAATTTTTCGGTTCAATGTGATTTCAAATGCTTTACAAGTTCAGATAATTTGTTATTACAGATTTTATATAGTCGACTTGACCGATTTATCTAAGCTGAGCTATAACTTTTGCGCCTTAAATTAGACGAATTAATTATCAGAATTAGAAATAATAAAATAGAGGAAGCTTACAGCTCTCATACCTTTTCCGAAAATTAAGGATTGGGAAAAGCAGTTTCAAATCGAATAAGAAATCTAACCATAGGTTTTATATTTTTTATTCGATTCCAAGCAGCCAACTTTCCGGGTATCCGGGTTTCCGATGTACTTGGAAGTTAATCCCACAGGAGGCACCTAAAATGCAAAGAAGCAAAATACCGCTGCTGGTATTCAGTCTGGTGTTAGCTTTCACCTTGTTATCTGCAAACACATTCGCACAGGCTGTTTACGGAAGCATTATCGGAACAGTGACCGACCAGAAAGGCGATGCCGTTTCAGGCGCAACGGTTACGGTTACCGATTTAACGAAAAATATTACGACCGTCGTAAAAACCAATGACGATGGCAACTACACAGTCACACACTTAATCCCCGGTCGCTACAGCGTCAAAGTTGAAAATCAGGGATATAAAACCGCGACGCAAGAGGTGGAGGTGCGCGCAGACGTCGCCTCGCGCACGGATATTGCAATGGAAGTCGGCGCAGTAACCGAGCAGGTGAACATCTCTGCCGATACGCAACAGATTTCCTTGAAGACCGACCGCGCCGATGTCGCCACAACTTTTGATCAACGGCAACTCACGGAATTGCCGATTCTGGATCGCAACTTCACCAAGTTTTTGCTGCTTACGCCCGGCACCCAACAACTCGGCTGGCAGCATGCATCAAGCGAAAATCCGCAAGGCTCGGTGCAGATTATGGTCAACGGGCAGCATTTCAGCGGAACTTCGTTTCAGTTGGATGGCACAGACAATCAAGACCCGATTTTAGGAATTATCGTCATCAACCCGACGTTGGAAGGCACGGTTGAATCCAAGATTACCACGCAGAATTATGATGCTGAATTCGGTCTGGCAATCGCTGGCGTAGTCACCGCGCAGACCAAATCGGGAAGCAACGACTTGCACGGCAGTTTGTTCGAGTTTCGTCGCAATGACGTCACCAGCGCCCGCAATCCCTTTTCGCAATTTGCCGACAACCCGCTAACCGGCAAAGCGATTCCCGATACCTTGTGGAATCAATTTGGCGGGTCTGCGGGTTGGCGAATCCTCAAAGATAAAAATTTCATCTTTGGCGATTATCAGGGAACCCGCCGTAAAAACGGGGGGTCAAAGTTGACCACCGTACCCACTGCCAGAGCGCGAACCGGTGATTTGAGCGAGTATGGCAGAAATATTTACGACCCGACAACCGGTTCAGCTATCGGTACGGGACGCAGTCAATTTGCCAATGCGCGTATACCTGCAAATCGCTTGTCACCGCAAGCCATCGCGTTACTCAATCTGCTGCCATTGCCTAACGCGCCGGGCATTCAGAACAACTATTCAGCGTCCGGCACGGAATCGTTCAATAGCGACCAGTTCAATATTCGCAATGACCATTATTGGAGCGATACGCTGCATCTGTTTGGGCGTTACAGCTACGCGCAGTTTAAAAAGACGGCACCGGGCGCTTTTGGCGAAGCGCTGGGCGGCGAAGCATTCGACAATATCTTTTTTGCAGGCACCTCGGATGTTCGCAATCAATCGGTGGCTTTCGGGTTTGACAAAACTTTCTCGACCAACAGAATTACCGATTTTCGGTTTGGTTTCTTCCGCTATCGGGTGAATGTTTTGCCGGGTGGCGTGGGCACCAGTCCGGCATCCGATTTGGGAATTCCGGGACTCAATGTGGATGATTTCTTCACTTCGGGTTTGCCTGATTTTGGGATTCGCGGACTCGGCGGTTTCAAAATCGGTTATTCGCTGGATGTGAATCAATGCAATTGCCCGCTCGATCAGCAAGAACAACAATTCCAATTTGTCAACAACTGGAGTTTCATCAACGGCAATCACACCTATAAAACCGGTGGCGATATTCGCTATGCGATGAACTTGCGTGTGCCATCGGATGCGCATCGCGCCGGACAACTGCGGTTTGAACCGGGGCGCACGTCTAATTTCAACGCCAATGGTACAGTGCAGGATGAAGGGCTTGGCATCGCCACATTCTTACTTGGTGATGTGAGCAACTTCCAACGCTATGTCGGAAGAACCACGACCGCCGCCGAACGCCAACGCCGTTGGTTCTTCTATGGGCAAGACACCTGGCGCAAGAGTCAAAAACTCACCCTCAATTACGGGCTGCGTTGGGAACTGATTTTCCCCGAAAGAGTAAAAGAAAACGGCGATGGCAGTTTGTTAAACCTTGAAACCGGCGAATTGTTTGTCGGCGGCATTGGTGAGGTCAATAAACATTTCAATGTTGACCCGACCTATAAAGCCCTTGCGCCGCGTTTAGGCATCGCTTATCAATGGACGGAAAAAACGGTCATTCGCGCAGGTTACGGCAGAAGCTTTGACATCGGCGTGTTCGGCTCATTGTTCGGACATACGGTAACGCAAAACCTGCCGGTGCTTTCAGCGCAAGACCTCTCGACTTCCGGTTTCAATCGTGTATTCACCCTGGCATCAGGACCTCCGGCGCCGGTCTTTGTTGATGTGCCGTCAAACGGCAAGATTCCCTTGCCCAATGGGGTATTCGCCAGAGCCAGACCTTTCACGCAAACTTTGCCTACGGTTGATGCCTGGAACGTCACGGTTCAGCATCAACTCAAGCAAAACACTTCGGTGGAAGTCGGCTATGTCGGCAACAAAGGCACGCATGTATTTGCAGGAAACGGGCCGGCATTTAACATCAACCAACCGGTCAGCGATCTGAATCAGCCGGATGCAGACAGACGCAAACCGTTCTTCAATAAGTTCGGCTGGACACAGGGAATCGATTTCTTCTGTAACTGCGCAGACAATCGTTACAACGCCTTGCAGACGAAGTTTGAAACCCGTTTTTCGGGGCTGAGCATTCTGGCGCATTACACGCTCGCCGCGGCTCGATTCAACGACTCCGATTATTTCATCCATGACCGGTCAGTTGGACGCGGCCCGACGGATGAAGACCGCACGCATCTGTTCTTCTTCTCAAACGTGTGGGATTTGCCAATCGGACGCGGAAAAGCCCTATTGGGTAACGCCTCCAAAGCGATGGATTTAATCTTCGGCGGCTGGCAAATCAATACGGTGTCCACCTGGTCGAGCGGCTTACCGTTTACGCCTTCGGTGACAGGCGCAAACTGTTCGGTCAACTCCGGTCCCTGCCGGCCTGATCTGGTTGGTGACCCGGATGGCGACAGAACGCAATTTAATTGGTTTGCGGTAGGCATTGGGTCGGGAACTCCCTGGGCGAAAGCTGCCACTGGGCAATTTGGAAATGTCGGTCGCAACACCTTGCGCGGGCCGCGCTTCTTTAACACTGATGCTTCACTGTTCAAGAAATTCCAGATTTCCGAAACCAAAAAATTGGAGTTCCGCATCGAGTCGTTCAACGTGTTCAACCACGTCAATCTTGGGCAACCGGATACCTGCGTAGATTGCGGACCAACCAGCAATGCAGGTCGCATCACTGGATTGGCTGCCGGCGCGCAAATGCGGCAGTTCCAGTTCGGGCTGCGCTTCACCTATTAAGGCAACCTTCGCGTTGCCATCAACCTCGGTGGCTGGTTTGAATCTTTTGATTTCAAATCAGCCACCGATTTTTCAAACGCGCGAAAAGTAAACCTCCACCCCAATCAGTGATTAAAGAATGGGGCTTAGGTCTGAGTTGTTCAACCTACTCTCTCCCCGTCGAAAAACTAAGGTTGTAAAAATTTCAAAGGTTTGGAGTTCCGCCCTCGGATTTAAGGCTGAGAAGCAATTGCTTCACTCTCTGGGCGGAACTCCGAATTACCTTCGCCACGAAACTGGCTACGGTAGCCGTTTTCAACGGATTCACCTATTCAGGAAGCGGGCGAAGAACAATTGGTAGAGAGATAAAAAATGACCTGGCTTCCCGATAATAAATATTTTTGGGATTTTTGGTTTGCTGAACGGGCGGGCAATCTCCACCTCTTTTATCTGCAAGCTTCAAAACCCCAATGCGGCTACAACCCAGACCTCAGACACAATCTATCCTCGATAGGTCAGGCGACCTTAACTCCTCATGGGTGGCGAGATGAGGGAACCGTTTTTACGGCTTCGGAAAATCACGCTTGGGACAATCTGTCCATCTGGACAGGGTCGATTATTGAACATCCGACGAACGGCTGGTTTTATCTTTTTTACACGGCGCGTGGTAAACAGGATGCCCGGCGTTGGACGCCTGCGGAATGGCAGCGAGCGCAGCAAATCGGGATTGCCCAATCCAGTGATTTACGGTCGTGGGAAAGAATTGCGGAAAGTAAAATTCAACCGGCAATCCGAAATCCCGGCGTTGGCAAATTTGATGGCGTCGCCTGGCGCGACCCTTTCGTTATTTTTGAAAACCGGAAATTTTTTGCCTTTATTTGTGCCCGCCTCAATCCTGAATCTGACCCCGCCGCTTATCAAGCCCGGACGATGATCGATGCTGGCGGCGCAATCGCCTTTCTGGAATCGCCAGATATAGAAAACTGGCACGATGGCGAACCACAGATACTGGTCGCTTCGGATGAATTTTATCAACTCGAAGTCCCACAGGTTTTCTGGCGCAGGTTTGAAAATGGCAAACGGTTTTATTTGATTTTCTGCGCGCAGGAAAAAGATTGTTCGCGAGCGCGACGCGAGCGTTACCCGTTGAGCGAATGCCAGACCGGAACTTATTATATGCGGTCGCCGTTGCTGCCCTTCGATTTTCAAGGCATCCCGGCGCTTGAGTCTCCGGCAAAACTGTTTGCCAAAGGCTTATACGCCGGTAAGCTTTTACATCCTGAAACCGAAAATCATCCGACCTTTTTCGGTTTTGTTTGGAGCGATGCGAGCGGGCATTTTGTTGGCGGGCTTTCTGACCCTTTGAAAACCATTTTTCATGACGATGGCTCTCTGAAATTGGTTAGCGGATAAACCTTGAGCTTTACAGATTCAAGCCTGACGAATAAAGACCCAAAGTTATTTGTGGGAATTGGTGAATTGCTTTGGGATCAATTACCGAACGGGAAAAAACTGGGCGGTGCGCCGGCGAATTTCGCTTACCACGCAGCCCAACTCGGCAATCTTGGCATCATCGCAAGTCGGATTGGCGTGGATTTAAACGGTAAAGAAGCGCTCGCCGGGTTGCAGGAAAATGACCTCGATACGCAATACATTCAAATCGATAAACTGCATCCGACCGGAACGGTTGATGTTGAGGTCGATGCCTGCGGTCAGCCAAATTTTATCATCAACTCAAATGTCGCCTGGGATTTTTTGGAATTTACCGCACAATGGCAAGCCCTTGCAGCGCAAGCCGATGTCATCTGTTTTGGCACGCTGGCGCAACGAAGCGCCGTTTCAAAAGACTCGATAAGCGAATTTCTCAAGGCTTCAAAAAACGCCGCATTGAAAATTTTTGATGTGAATTTGCGCAAACCTTTTTACACCTTTGAAGTCATTGAAGAGGCGTTGAATCTGGCAAATCTTTTAAAGGTGAATGAGCAGGAATTTCACTATCTCGCAAATTTGTTTGCCGTTGATGGCGGCGATGAGTTAGCCATCGCCAAACGCTTGCTTGACAGGCATAACCTCAAAATGGTTTGCGTGACCAAGGGGGCAAGCGGAAGTTTGCTGGTAACCGAAAATAATTTTTATCTGCATCACGGCTTATCCGTAACCGTGCGCGATGCGGTAGGCGCAGGGGATGCTTTTACAGCGGCGATGGCGCACCATTACCTGCGCGGCAGCAGTCTCGAAAAAATCAGTAAGGCAGCCAATCGTCTGGGTTCCTGGGTGGCGACTCAGGCAGGCGCAACGCCGCGATTCAGTCTGGATGTTTTACAGGAAATCATCTGAAAAATTTATCGGTCTTAACCAAGCAGCTTTTTAAATAGAAACCTATGGCTGATGTGTCGCTCAAAAATATCTCGAAACGCTATGCGGGTGAAGTTCGCGCCGTAGCGAATGTCAATCTCGAAATCGCCGACGGTGAATTTATTATTCTGGTCGGACCCTCGGGCTGCGGGAAATCCACCTTGCTCAGAATGGTCGCCGGGTTGGAAGAAATTTCCGAAGGCGAACTTTATATCGGCGGCAAACTGGTGAATGACCTGGCGGCAAAAGACCGCGACATTGCCATGGTTTTTCAAAATTATGCGCTTTATCCGCACATGACGGTTTATGAAAATATGGCTTTTGGCTTAAAGATGCGAAAGTATCCAAAAGCTGAAATTGATAAACGGGTGCGCCAAGCCGCAGACATTTTGGATTTGACCCAATACCTTGAGCGCAAACCCAAAGCCTTATCGGGCGGACAACGCCAGCGCGTCGCCGTCGGTCGCGCTATCGTTCGCCAGCCCAGACTTTTTTTATTTGACGAACCGCTGAGTAACCTTGATGCGAAATTGCGTGTGGCGATGCGCTCGGAGTTAATCAAACTCCATAAACGCCTGAAAGCTACTATGATTTATGTGACCCATGATCAACTGGAAGCGATGAGCATGGGTGACCGGTTAATGGTTTTAAAAGACGGTGTGGTTCAACAGATCGGCGCGCCGCTTGAAGTTTATAATCACCCTGCAAATACTTTTGTTGCCGGATTCATCGGCAGCCCGGCAATGAATTTATTAAGCGGCAAAATCGTTCTCGGAAACGGTGGTTTGAAATTCGATACCGGCTCGCTGCAACTTGATGTCAATCAGGTGAAGCCTGAACTGGCTAACCGACAGGTCACTATGGGGATTCGCCCTGAGTGGATAAATATCAACCATCCTTCTGCGGTTTCAAAATTCACTGCAAAAGTTGAAGTGCTTGAACGCATGGGAAGCGATACGTTTGCGACGCTTTCGGCAAACGGACATGAGTTGATTGCCAGATTCGATCCGACAATCGCCATCAACCCGGACGAAACGCGAGAGCTTTCAATTGATTTAACCCGAGCGCGCTTTTTTGACGCCGATAGCGGGTTGGCGATTTGAGGGATTGAAACCTTCACCCAGTCATTCATCAAAAGCCCACCGGCGGTTTGGATTGATTTAGGAATAATTGCAAGAGCGACAAAAATTTTATCAGCCTTGATTCCCTTCCCGGTGGTTTCGCAAGTATTTCTTTAAAGGGTTAAACCGGTTTCGATGAACCAAAAATTATTTTTCAAAGTGAAATTTAAACTGGTCGCGACGATAGCGTTATTGGCTATCGCATTTTTTAATTTGCATTGTTCAACGGTCACCGGAAACGCCAAACCGATGACGGTGACCTTTTGGCACGGCATGGAATCGGGAATCAACAACCGGGTTCTGCAAGCCAAAATTGATGAATTTAATGCAACCCATGCGGATATTTTTATTGACGCGCAGGTGTATGGCGCAGCCGACCAACTCGGTCCCAAACTTGATGCAGCGGTTGCCGGAAAGACGCCGCCGGATTTGTTGTGGTGGGCACCGGCGTTTTTTCCGAAATATGCCGAAGCCGGCGCGCTTCGCTCCCTCGACGATTTGATCGGTGAAGATCGGGATTTCAATAAAAACGAGGTCTATGATTTTCTCTGGCAAGCAGGCATCTATCAGGGAAAAATTTATACCGCGCCGTTTTCCGCAAATAATCTTGCCATCTACTACAACAAAAAAATGTTTGCCGATGCGGGCATCAACAAACTGCCGCAGACCTGGGAGGAATTTAAAACCGTCGCCCAATTATTAACCGATGAAAACACCCACGGCTTGCTGATTCCGATTGGCAGTTCGGAATGGACGGTGTGGACCTGGCAATGCTTTTTATGGCAAGCGGGCGGCGAATTATTAACCGCCGATCATCGCGCCGCATTTAATAGTCCGGCGGGGGTTGAGGCGCTCGATTACTGGCGGGCTTTTATGAAAGACGGCAGCGGCGTGTTTTCGGAAACCGATGCCGGATATAAAACCGATGATTTTCTATCGGGTCGCGTCGCCATGATGATTAACGGCCCGTGGAATTATTCTTCGTTGAAAACGCAAACGGCTGTCGATATTGGCGTTTTACCTTTACCGCGAAACGCCCGCGCCGCTACCAATATTGGCGGCGAAGCGCTTTTTTTATTCAAATCGACTCCGCAAAAAGAGCGTGCCGCATGGGAATTTATGAAATTCATCATGAGCGCCGATTTTCAAACCGACTGGGCAATCAACACAGGTTATTTGCCGGTGTCGAAATCAGCGGCACAGAGCATTGCGTTTCAGGAATTTTTACAAGCCAACCCCTTTATGAAAACTTATAACGAGCAGATGCCGACCGGAAAGACGCGCCCTTCGATTGCCGCCTATCCTGCCCTCTCGGCGACACTGGGCAAGTATCTGGAAGCGGCTTTGTATGACAAATATTCTTCACAGGAAGCACTCGATAAAGCGGCTGAAGAAGTCAATCGCCTGTTGAAATGAAAGCCCATTTTGCGCGAATGGCTCCAGCGGTTGGCGCGCTGCCAGACAGTCAATTATCAAATTTATGAATGCAAGAAAAGACACCTTAACGGCTTATCTTTTTATCGCCCCGGCGCTGAGTTTACTGGCGGTTTTCGTGATTTATCCGGTGCTGCAACTCTTCTGGGTAAGTTTTCATGACTGGAATATCCTGAAAGATGAAATGACCTTTAACGGCACGAAAAACTTCAGCGAGATTTTATCGGAGAGCGATTTTTGGAAAGCTCTATTCAACACTTTCTACTATGTCGCCATCACCGTGCCGGTGGGAATGGCGGTATCGCTTGGTTTGGCGCTTTTGTTGAATGACAGGATTAAAGGCGTCGGTCTGTTTCGCACTGCGGTATTTACGCCGGTGGTGACTTCAACGGTTGCTGCCGGGGTCATTTTTGTGTGGTTGTTGAATTACGAACAGGGCGTCGTCAATTCTTTTTTACAGACAATCGGCATCGGCAAAATCAACTGGTTACAAAGCGAACGATGGGCGATGCCGGCGGTGGTTTTAATGACCATCTGGAAACAGGCGGGATACAACATGGTACTGTTTCTTGCAGGGCTTCAAGGCATTCCCGATGCCTATTACGAAGCGGCTTCGATAGATGGAGCCAAGCGCGGCTGGCAAACGTTTCGCTATGTCACCTGGCCATTGTTAAAACCGACGACCTTTTTTGTTTTGGTCATCTCGGTCATTTTTGCTTTCCGAAGTTTTGAACAGATGTATGTGATGACGCGAGGCGGGCCGGTGGGTTCGACGATGACCCTGGTTTATTACATCTTCGACAAAGCCTTCAAGTTCGGCAATATGGGACAAGCCGCAGCGGTGTCGGTTTTAATGGTCATCATCGTTTTGCTGCTCACCTGGTTGCAATTCCGTCTGCAAGGCGCAGGCGACGTAGCGAGCAGCGATTAACGAATTCCCTTCCGCGAAGGGAAAAATTAAACAGGGGGCGCGTTGATGGTTGATGGGTTCATCTAAAATGCGCTCGCAAATCACCGGTAAAAATGCAAAATTCCAAACTTCAAATTTATTTCAAATACAGCGCCATCATCGGCATTTGTTTGATTTTTCTTGCGCCGCTTATTTTGATGATTTTCGTTTCCCTGCAAAATCCTGCCGATGCGTCTTCGGGATTTTCATTGATACCCAAAAGTTTTCACTGGCAAAACTATATGGAAGCCTGGAAGGCAACCAATTTTTTACGGCAGTTTATGAACAGTTTGGTGATGTCGCTCAGCGTAACTTTCGGGCAAATCATCACCTCATTAATGGCTGGCTACGCCTTTGCGAGAATGCAATTTTTCGGCAAAAACCCATTGTTTATTGTCTTACTGGCAACGATCATTATTCCGTTTCAAATTCTGGTGATTCCGATTTTTATCGTTCTGGTCAAACTCAGTTGGGTCAATAGCTACTGGGCATTGATCGTGCCTTCTTTGGCAAATGCTTTTGGCATTTTCCTATTTACTCAATTTTTTAAAACCATTCCCTATGAACTCGAAGAAGCCGCCTACCTGGATGGCGCAAGTCGTTGGACGGTGCTCTGGAAAATTATGGTGCCGCTTTCGCGTCCGGCGCTCGCTACATTGTTTATGTTCACGTTCATTGCCGAATGGAATGAGTTATTCAAGCCCCTGGTGTTTACCAGCACCAGAAATATGCGAACCGTACAACTGGGATTGACGGTCTTTCAGGAGCAGTTCAAGGTGGAGTATTCATTATTGATGGCTGCCGTGGTGTTTGTCACTATTCCAAGTGTCCTGCTATTTTTCTTGGGTCAGAAACAATTCATTAAAGGGGTCGCAGCCAGCGGCTTTAAGTAAATGCATCAAGAAAATCGAAGCCGATTGAACCCCTTGAAATCGCCGAAAAATCAATCACTATTTTATTTTGAACGCCTTTCCGGTTATCTAAAGCTCTTTTCATCTGCTTATAGACATCGCGGTTTTGAAAAGCTATAAACCTTGTGACAAACTCTTTTATTCAGAGTTCAGAAACCTAAATTTCATTTTAAGGAAGCCATTTTCATGGAACCGATTCGTTATTCAGTGGCGGCCTGTCAGACTGACTTTGCCAATCCGATTGACCGTCGGCAAATGCGCGCCAATACGGAAAGAATGCTTTCAATGATTGATTCGGCAATCGCCGGGGCGGCTCCGTTTTTGCCTGTGCGACTGCTGGTTTTTCCGGAGTTTGCGCACGCCGCGCCGGTCTTTCCGACGGTCAAAGAATTGAAAGACAAACTGGCGGTGCCGATTCCCAATGAACACACCCACCGTCTTGAAGAAAAAGCTAAAGAGATGAATGTTTATATTCAATCCGGCTCAATGATTGAGAGTGATGACAAGTATCCGCGCGTAGTTTTCAATACCACCTGTTTAATCGGCCCGGAAGGCATTCTATACAAATATCGCAAAGTAAATCCCTGGATTCCCTACGAAGTTCACGCCAGCCCACACGATATTGAAGATTACGACGAACCGCTCTTCCCCGTAGCCGATACAGCGATTGGCAAGATTGGCTGTGCGACCTGTTATGATTGGCTTTTTCCAGAAGCCATCAGACAGTTGGCTGCCAACGGAGCGGAAATTTTTGTGCGCGTTTCGGCTTACATGGATCCTTGGGGAGCCACCGAACCGATGAACTGGTGGACGATTGTTAATCGCTGTCGCGCCCTTGAAAATATCGGTTATGTGGTTGCCGCCAATCAGGGCGCACAGTTGAAATTTTATCCGCCGTATTCCTGGCCCGGTGGCAGTCAGGTTGTCGATTTTGATGGTCGTTTACTGGCGCAGGCTTCACCTGGCGCGGGCGAAAAAATTGTCATCGCACCGGTTGACATCACGGCGCTTCGCCACGAACGCAAAACCCGCATTGGTCATCATATGCTCGCGCATCTGCGCACCGAAGCTTACCCGATTTATAAAAATCCGATATATCCACCGCGATACGATGGAGAAAATCTCACTTATGAATCCAACAATGAATTAATTGAATTATCCAAAAAGCGGCTTTATGAATAGGCTTCATAGTTTGGAATGGCTTTGTTGCATAAAGCAGGGAGACGATAGTGCTGGTATTCTTGATTTGTGAAGAAAAAAAACACCAAACGCACTTATCGCCTCCGCAACTGGAAACAATATAACGCGGCTCTCGTGCGACGCG